>NZ_DASSVG010000702.1:0-4590 GCF_035706265.1 Ramlibacter sp.
CCCATGCAGCCCGCGCAGCCGGCGGCGCGGCGCGGTGGGGAGCCGGCGGTGCCCAGCGCGGAGCCGGCGGCCAGCGGGCCTGCCCGACTCGACCCGCTGCCGGCGTTGGCGGGCGCCGGGGCCGCAGGCTGGCAGGAGTTCTGAGCGGCCCGGCGTCACGCGTTCATCGCCAGCGCGCGCCGGTACTGCACCGCCTCGGCGACGTGGGCGAGCTCCACGCCGCCTGAGGCCGCCAGGTCGGCGATCGTGCGGGCCACCTTGAGCACGCGGTGCATCGAGCGCGCGCTCCAGCCCAGGCGCGCCGCCACCTGGCGCAGGAACTCGGAGGCGGGCGCGGCCAGCCCCGCCTGCGCATCGATCTCGGCGCCCTGCAGCGCGTGGTTGGCCTTGCCCTGGCGCTGCAGCGCGCGCTCGCGCGCCGCCATGCAGCGCGCCTGCACCGGCGCGCTCGGCTCGCCCGCGGGCGCCTGCAGCAGTTCGCCGGGAGCGATTGCCGGCACTTCCACGTGCAGGTCGATGCGATCGAGCAGCGGGCCCGACAGGCGCCCCTGATAGCGCGCCACCTGCTCCGGGCTGCAGCGGCAGGCCCGCGCCGAGCCGAGCCAGCCGCAGGGGCAGGGATTCATCGCCGCCACCAGCTGGAAGCGGGCCGGGAACTCGCTGCGGCGCGCCGCCCGCGCGATGGTGATGCGGCCGGTTTCGAGCGGCTCGCGCAAGGCCTCCAGCGCCGCGCGGGGGAACTCGGGCAATTCGTCGAGGAACAGGACGCCGTGGTGCGCCAGCGAGATCTCCCCCGGCCGCGGCGGCGAGCCGCCGCCCACCAGGGCCACCGCGCTGGCCGAATGGTGCGGCGATTCGGTGGGGCGCTGCGACCAGTGCTGCAGCGCGAAGCGGCCGGCGAGGCTGGCGACCGCCGCGCTCTCCAGCGCCTCCTCCACCGACATCGGCGGCAGCAGGCCGGTGAAGCGCTGCGCCAGCATGGACTTGCCGGACCCGGGAGGGCCCACCATCAGGAGGCTGTGGCCGCCGGCCGCGGCGATCTCCAGCGCGCGCCGGGCGCCGGCCTGGCCCTTCACGTCGGCCAGGTCCGGATAGCAGGCCGCGGGCGGCGGCGCGCTGGCGGCCAGCGGCGCCCAGCCGTCTTCCCCCGGCGCCGCTCCTTCGGACGACGGCGCGAAGTGGCGCACCACATCGAGCAGGTGCCGCACGCGCACGACGTGCGCCCCGGGCACCAGCGCCGCCTCCTCCGCGCTGCCGGGCGGCAGCACCAGCCGGGCCGCCACCCCGCCCGCGTGCAGCGCCAGGCTGGTAGCCAGCGCGCCGCGCACCGGCCGCAGCTCGCCTGAGAGCGACAGCTCGCCCGCGAACTCGTAGCCCGCCAGCCGGCGGCCATCGATCTGGCCGCTGGCGGCCAGCACGCCGATGGCGATCGGCAGGTCGAAGCGGCCGCTGTCCTTGGGCAGGTCGGCCGGCGCCAAGTTGACGGTGATCCTCTTGTTGTGCGGGAACTCCAGGCCGGAGTTCAGCAGGGCCGAGCGCACCCGCTCGCGCGCTTCCTTCACCTCCGTATCGGCCAGGCCGACCAGGGTGAAGCTGGGCAGCCCGTTGGCGAGATGGACCTCCACGGTCACGGCCGCGGCCTCCAGCCCCAGCAGGGTGCGGCTTTGCAGCAGACAAAGGCTCACGGAATGGCTCCTCCCTTTCCAGGTGCATGCGGGGCTCCGGTGCGGGCGCGCCGGCCGTCCCGCACCGCGCCGGTGCGGCTTTGCGCGCCCGCACGCCCCGCAATGGGTAACGAACAGCCACGGCGGTGCGACGACGCGCCCTTTCCTCCGGATGGCGGATGGCATGTGTCCTGCTAAGTCCTGCTGCAAACCATCAACAAACGAACGGAGAACCCATTCAATGAAAGCGAAACTTGCGGTGCTGTTGTCGACGCTGGCGGCTTCTTCCGCTCTGATGGCGCAGACGAGCACGGCGGCGCCCGAGCCCGACTCCACGCTGTCGTTCAATGTCGGCGCGGTCACCGACTACCGTTACCGCGGCATTTCGCAGAGCCGCCTGCGCCCCGCGCTGCAGGGCGGCGCCGACTTCGCGCACAAGAGCGGCTTCTATGTCGGCACCTGGGGCTCGACCATCAAGTGGCTCAAGGATGCCGGCGGCGATGCCAACGTCGAAGTCGACGTGTACGGCGGCTACCGCACCACGCTCGGCGGCGTCGGCCTCGATGTCGGCGTGCTGCGCTACCTGTATCCCGGCTCCGACATCGCGCCGGCCACCGGCCTGGTGAACCCCGACACCACCGAGGTGTACCTGGCGGGCAGCCTGGGTCCGGCCACGCTGAAGTACTCGCATGCCACCACCAACCTGTTCGGCACGCCGGACAGCAAGGGCAGCGGCTACCTGGACCTGAGCGCCAATTTCGAGCTGCCCTGGTACGGGCTGACGCTCACGCCGCACGTCGGCCACCAGCGCGTGCGCCACAACTCGTCGGCCTCCTACACCGACTGGTCGCTCGCGTTGGGCAAGGACTTCGGCAACGGCTTCAGCGCCAGCCTCGCCTACGTGGACACCAACATCACCGTGCGCGCCCCCAACGGCAAGGACCTCGGCCGCGCCGGCCTGGTCGCGGGCGTGAAGTACGCGTTCTGAATTCCGCCCGCAAGGAGCCAGCATGAAACTCGTCACCGCCATCATCAAACCCTTCAAGCTCGACGAAGTGCGTGAAGCCCTCTCCGCCATCGGCGTGCAGGGCATCACCGTCACCGAGGTGAAGGGCTTCGGCCGCCAGAAGGGCCACACCGAGCTGTACCGGGGCGCCGAATACGTCGTCGACTTCCTCCCCAAGGTGAAGATCGAGGCGGCCGTGGCCGACGACCTGGTGGAGCGCGTGATCGAGGCCGTGGAAGGCGCCGCGCGCACGGGGAAGATCGGCGACGGAAAGATCTTCGTGTACGACCTCGAGCAGGTCGTTCGCATCCGCACCGGCGAGACCGGCAAGGAAGCGCTCTAAGCATTTCAACTTCACACAGAGAGCACCGACATGAGGAAACTTCTCGCCTCCCTGTCCCTGGGCCTGGGACTGTTGGCCGGCGGCGTCGCCGTCGCCCAGACGCCCGCCGCGCCGGCGGCCGAAGCGCCGGCCGCTGCGGCGGTCACGGCTGCGCCTGACGCGGCCGCACCAGCCGCCCCTGCAGCAGCGGCGGCTCCGGCCGCGGCGGCTGCCGAGGCCCCTGCCGCGGCCGCGCCCGCGCCCAAGGTCGATTCCGGCGACACCGCCTGGATGCTGACCTCCACGCTGCTGGTGATCCTGATGACGATCCCGGGCCTGGCGCTGTTCTACGGCGGCCTCACGCGCTCGAAGAACATGCTGTCCGTCCTGATGCAGGTGTTCGTCGTGTTCTCCCTGGTCAGCCTGCTGTGGGCGATCTACGGCTACAGCCTGGCGTTCGCGGGCGAGGGCAACTTCTTCGGCTCGCTGCAGAAGGTGTTCCTCAGCGGCGTGACGACGGAGACCTTCGGCGCGCTCACCACGATCCCGGAATACGTGTTCGTGTCCTTCCAGGGCACGTTCGCGGCGATCACGGCGGCCCTGATCGTGGGCGCCTTCGCCGAGCGCATCAAGTTCTCCGCCGTGCTGCTGTTCTCGGCGCTCTGGTTCACCTTCTCGTATGTGCCGATGGCGCACATCGTGTGGGGCGGCGGCCTGCTGGCCAAGGACGGCGCGCTGGACTTCGCCGGTGGCACCGTGGTGCACATCAACGCCGGCGTGGCCGGCCTGGTGGGCGCCTACGTGCTGGGCAAGCGCATCGGCTTCGGCAAGGAAGCGTTCACGCCGCACTCGCTGACGCTGACCATGGTGGGCGCCTCGCTGCTGTGGGTGGGCTGGTTCGGCTTCAACGCCGGTTCCGCCGGTGCCGCCAACGCCTCCGCCGGCCTGGCCTTCATCAACACGGTGCTGGCCACTGCCGCCGCAACGCTGTCCTGGATCGGCGGCGAGGCGCTGTCCAAGGGCAAGGCCTCCATGCTGGGTGCCGCCTCGGGTGCCGTCGCCGGCCTGGTGGCCGTCACGCCCGCCGCCGGCTTCGTCGGCCCGATGGGTTCCATCGTGCTCGGCCTGATCGCCGGCGTGGTGTGCCTGTGGGGCGTCAGCGGCCTGAAGCGCATGCTGGGTGCGGACGACGCGTTCGACGTGTTCGGCGTTCACGGCGTGGGCGGTATCGTCGGCGCGCTGCTGACCGGCGTGTTCGCCGCCCAGGGCCTGGGCGGCACCGGCGGCGCCACGCCCGACACCTTCACCATCGCCGGCCAGGTGTGGGTCCAGTTCAAGAGCGTGCTGCTCACGGTGGCCTGGTCCGGTGTCGTTGCCTTCGTCTCCTACAAGATCGTCGACCTGCTGGTCGGCCTGCGGGTCAGCGAGGAAGAGGAACGCGAAGGCCTCGACATCAGCAGCCACGGCGAAACCGCCTACATGCGCTGAGCCCGGATCGCAAGAGTCTCCTTTGGATGTTCGGCCCGCTTCGGCGGGCCGCTTTTTTTTCTGCCGAGCGCAGGCACAATGGCCCGCAAGGAGACAAGCGCCATGCTCGA
>NZ_DASSVG010000703.1:0-10647 GCF_035706265.1 Ramlibacter sp.
ACGCTCATGGCCATGCCGTCTGCGCAGGGCCTGTTCCACCGCGCCATCGCGCAAAGCGGCACCGGCCTGCGCTGGACGAGCGCCGAAGAGGGCACGAAACTGGCGCGCTCCGTCCTGGAGAAGCTCGGTGTCGCGCCCAACGACCTCGCCGCGCTGTATCGCCTGCCCGCGGAAAAGATCGCGGCTGCCACGCCGCCCGGCATCGGACCGGTGGTCGATGGCGATGTGCTGCCGCGCAACCCCTTCGATCCGGACGCGCCGGCCGTGTCCGCGCAGGTGCCGATGCTGCTGGGAAGCAACCTCACCGAGGTCACCTTCTTCAACAATACGCCGCTGGAAGCGATCGACGACGCCACGCTGGAAAAGCGCATCGCAGCCTATACCAGGCTCGATGCGGCCAAGGCGGCGGGCCTCATCTCGCAGTACCGCAAGGCGCGCGCGGAGACTCCCAACCATGTGCTGTACCAGCTGATCGCGTCCGACTGGTGGATGGGCGGCAACGTGCACCTGCAGGCCGAACGCAAGGCGGCGCAGGGCGGGGCAGCGGCCTACGTCTACCAGTTCGCGATGCCGCAGGGCGCGCGCGGCGGCAAGCTGAACGTGCCCCACACGGCGGAGATCGCCTACGTGTTCGACAACCTCAAGCTGTCGACCGCGCTGGTGGGCGAGGTGACGCCGGAGCACCAGGCCCTGGCCGACCGCATGAGCGCCGCCTGGGTGAACTTCGCGCGCACCGGGAACCCGAACGGCGCCGGCCTGCCCGCGTGGAAGCCGTACTCGCGCGCCGACCGGCAGGTGATGGTGTTCGGCCCGAAGATCGGCGTGGCGCCGGCGGCCGTGGTCGACGGCGCGCTCGCCGTCAACGCCCTCAAGGCGGCCTGAGCCGGGACGGGAGCGGGTTGCCATGCATGCCTTCGTCGACTGGCTCGCGGCCACGAGCCTGAGCCTCTTCATCCAGAACGTGCTGTGGATCGTGCCGCTGGTGCAGATCGTCCACTTCATCGCGGTGGCCATCGTGCTGTCGTCGGTGCTGATGATCGGGCTGCGCCGCGCCGGCTACGCCGGAGCCTGGCAACCCGTGGAGGACACGCTCGCACGCTTCGTGCCGTGGATCTGGTGGTCGCTGCTGCTGCTGGTCGCCACCGGCGCGCTGCTGATCATCGGGGAGCCGGCGCGCACATTGGGCAACCCGTCCTTCTGGGTCAAGATGGCCTTGCTTGCCATCGTGCTGGTGGCGCTGGCCCGCGTGTCACCGGGTACCGTCTCGCGCCCCGCCGCGCGCGGCCTGGTGGCGCTCAACTTCCTCCTGTGGTGCGGCGTGGCGGTGGCCGGCCGCTGGATCGCCTACACCAAGTCCCCGCTGCAGTGACACCATGAACGACTTCATCCAATGGCTGGAGGCCAGCGCGCTGGCCGAATTCATGCAGCAGTCCGAGTGGGCCTTCCCGGCCGCGGAGGCGCTGCACGTGGTGGCGCTGTCGCTGGTGCTGGGCACGATCGCCATCGTCGACCTGCGCCTGGTCGGCCTCGCGTCGCGGCGCTCCTCCTTCACCGCGCTGGCGCACGATTGCCTGCCCTACACCTGGGCGGCGTTTGCCACCGCGGCGGTGACGGGCGCGCTGATGTTCGTCGCCAACGCGCAGAGCTATGTTGGCAACACCGCGTTTCGCCTCAAGATGCTGCTGATGCTGCTCGCCGGCATCAACATGGCCTTCTTCGAGCTGCGCACGGTCCGCGGCGTGGCCGCATGGGACCGCGAGGCCGTGGTGCCCGTGGCCGCGCGTGCCGCCGGCGTGCTGTCGCTCGCCTTCTGGATCGCGATCGTCGGCTTCGGCCGCTGGATCGGGTTCACCAAGCTGCCGTACTGAGGACATCCCGATGCGCAAGCTTCTGGCTGCCGCGCTCGCGGCACTCTGTGCCTTGCCGGCCGCGGCCGGCGAGCGCGAAGACCGGGTGAACGAGATCGTGCTCGCGCGCCGCAATCTCATGGCGGCGGTGGGCCGCCACATGGACGAAATCGACGCGATGCTGGAGCCCGGCCGCCAGCTCGATCCGCACGAGGCGAGCGAGCACGCCGACGAGATCGCGGTGCTGCTGATGGCGTTCCCGCACCTGTTTCCCGCCGGCAGCAACAACTGGTCGAAGGCGCTGGAGCAGGCCGAGCCGGCGCTGGTGACGCGCGCGGCGCCTGCGGCATGGAAGCAGCGGCGCGCCTTCGAGGCGCAGGCGCGATCGGCGTCCCAGCTCGCGACCGATGCGAGCCGCGCGCCC
Organism: Ramlibacter sp.; assembly: GCF_035706265.1. Classification (GTDB taxonomy): domain Bacteria; phylum Pseudomonadota; class Gammaproteobacteria; order Burkholderiales; family Burkholderiaceae_C; genus Ramlibacter. The sequence goes on from NZ_DASSVG010000703.1 coordinate 2,272, forward strand.
GATGCAGACGCCTTCCGCCGCCGCGCGCAGGCGCTCGAGGCGACCTGCGAGGCGTGCCACCAGCAGTTCAGGCGCGAGGAAAAGCCGTACAGCATCCCGATCCCGCCCCATCCCTAGGCTGAGGCGCCTGGCGTCCGAGGCACACTCGCGGCCATGTCCACGCCGCTGAACTACCGCCACCTCTACTACTTCTGGGTCGTCGCGAAGGAAGGCGGCATGGCGCGGGCGGCGGAGCGGCTCGACATGGCGGTGCAGACGGTGAGCGCGCAGGTGCGTGCGCTGGAGCAGTCGCTGGGCCACGCGCTGTTCAAGCCGGCCGGCCGCGGCATCGTGCTCACGGAGGCGGGGCTGGCCGCGATGGCGCACGCCGACCAGATCTTCCAGATCGGCGAGCAGCTGCCGGCGGCCGTGCGCGATGCGGCCACCGGCCAGGGGCTGCGGCTCGCGGTGGGCATCTCGGACGGCTTGCCGAAGCTCGTGGTGGGCCACCTGCTGCAGCCGGCGCTGCACGACCCGCGCGTGCGCCTGCTGTGCCACGAGGACGAATTCGACCGCCTGCTGGCGGACCTGGCGCTGCACCGGCTCGACGCCGTGCTGTCCGACCGCGCGGCGCCGCCCAACCCCAACCTGCGGCTCTATGGCCACGCGCTGGGCGAATCGCCGATGGCGTGGTTCGCACCGGCGGAGGTGCTGCGCAAGTGCCGGAAGCCGTTCCCGCACTGCCTGGGCGAACTGCCGCTGCTGCTGCCCACGCACCATGCGGCGGTGCGCGCGCGGCTGGACCAGTGGTTCGAGCGCCATGGCCTGCGCCCGCACATCGCCGGCGAGTTCGAGGACAGCGCCCTGCTGGCCGCCTTCGGCCGCAGCGGCATGGGCGCCTTCCCCGCTTCGCGCTGGTCGCAGGCCGAACTGCTGCAGGACAAGCGCATGCGCCTGGTGGGCGAGATGCCGGAGGTGGTGGAGCACTTCCACCTGATCTCCGCCGAGCGCCGCATCCACCACCCGCTGGTGCAGCAGCTGGTGCAGGCCGCCCGCGGCATGGGCCCGGTCTGAGGTATTGCTCCCTCTCCCCTCCGGGGAGAGGGCAGGGGTGAGGGGCGCTCCCGCCCCCTGCCCCTTACTTCGCCTGCTGGATCCCCGCGATCACCCAGCCGCCGAAGCCGCTGCGCGGCTTCACCAGGTGCCACACCTCGTCGAGGTCCTCCGGCACCGCGTCGGCCCGCTCGCGCACGCTGCCCGTGAAGCGCACGCTGACGACGTAGCTGTCGCCCTCCTCCACCACCTCGAGCACTTGCGCATTCAGGCCGAACACTTCCACCTTCTGCTGCGCATCGCCGCGCTCGGCGATGTCGGCGCGCACCGCCTCGAACATCTCCGGCGACAGGTAGTCGCGCAGCCGGTCGAGATCGCGCGCATCGTTGGCCGCCTGCAGCGCCATGAACTGGTCGCGCGCCGTGCGCTCGAACGCGGGCACGTCGAAGCCGGCCGGAATGCGGCCGCCAGGCGCGGCGTCGGCGCCCGGACCGGCCAGGCCCGAGCCGATCAGCGATCCGCCGCTGCGCTGCGCCGCGCCCTGGGCGTTGCGGAACGCCACGTCCTGCGCCGGCGGCTGCTGGCGGAACATGCCGCCTGCCGGGCCCGCTGCGCCCGCACCCGCGTACGACCCGCCCTGGGCCGCCGCGCGCTTGCGCATCACCAGCCCGATCACGAACAGCACCGCCATCGCCAGCAGCGCCATCGTGAGGACGTTGGCCAGCGCCTCGCCGAAGCCGAAGTGGGAAGCCAGCGCCGCGATGCCCAGGCCGGCGGCGAGGCCCGCCACCGGGCCCATCCAGCTGCGCTTCTGCGTGGCAGCGGCTGCGGTGCCGGCCATGCCCGCCGCCGGCGCACCGGTCGCAGCGGCGCCCTGGCCGGGCACGGCGGAAGAATGGGTGCCGCCCGGCGTCGGCGCCGGGGCGGTCACGCTTTGCCGCTGCATGCCCGAGGAGCGGGCACCGCCGAGGCGCCTCGCCTCGGCATCCAGGGCCAGCGTCATCCCGAGCGTCAGGACGAGCGCGAACAGGGCGAGGGTCTTCCTCATGGTTGTCTCCTTTGGCAATGATCCATGCGCCCCAGCCTAGCGGCGGACCGGCCCAGAAAAAAGCAGAACATCGCTGCAGGTTGCTCAGGAAAAACCGAAGTCACGCCGTGGCCGGGGGCAGCGCAGCGCGGCGGATGCGCCGCGGCTCAGGCGCCGCTCGCGACGGCGAGCTCGAGCACGAGGGTCTCCCCGCCCTCGCGCCGCAGTGTCGCGCCTTCCAGCTGCGCCAGGGCCAGCAGGTCGTCCCATTCCATGGCCGGCTGCTGCGGCGCCAGGTGACCGGAGGCGAACTCTTCGTTGGCGCGCCGATGCGAGACCCGCACCTCGCAGACTGCGTCCCGGTGGGCCAGTTCGACCAGGATCCGGCCGGGCCCCGGCGCGTGGTCGCCCGCATGGGCCAGCACCGCGCAGACCATGGTCCGGCCTGCGTCGCGCTCGATGGGCAAGGGCTCGCCGTTGACGATCAGCTCGACGCCCAGTCCGCAGAGGGTGAATTCCGGCCGCAGCAGCGCAGCGCACTCGGCCGCGAGCTCCGTCGAGGGCGTGTGCGCCCCCGGTCGCGGCAGCAGCCACTCGGTCGCCGCGGCACCGGCCGCCAGCGCGCGCTGGACCGCGGGCTTGATCAGCCCCGCCGGTTCGCGCAGGGTGCCGACCTCGCCGCTGCGGGCCAGCGCGGCCTGCAGCACTTCGTGCACCAGCAGCAGCGGCTGCAGCTGGGCCTGCAGTTCGTCGCCGACCGCCCCGCCCACGCGCCGCAGCAGCATGAGCTTGGCCGCGCGCCCTTTTTGCAGCGCACCGGCAGGAACTGTTTCACCCTGAATCATTTGCATCCCTCCACGCCATGGGAGGGATGCGCGGGTGGCGGGTTCCCGCGCCGGAGCACCGCCGGCCACACCCAGGCCGGGCCTGCGCAGGACTACACACCGGTGTAGGCCACACGCGCGATCTGGAATGGCCGCGGCAGCCCGGCCGGGATAATCGACCCTTGAAAGAAGTGCACATCAACGTTGCCAGCCCGAGACGGAGCGTGGAAGTACGGCTGTTCCTCGTCGAAGACCTCCAGACAACGCACGACCTGCTGGAGGCGGTCTTCGCGTCGCTCGGCGGCCTGCGGCTGGTGGGCACGGAAGGCACCGAGGCGGAGGCGAACCTCTGGCTGCTGGAGCACCCCGGCGCCTGGGACATCGCGCTGATCGACCTCGTGCTCGCGCAGGGCTCGGGCATGAGCGTGATCCGCCGGGCGCGCGAACTGCACCCGCCGGGCAAGGTGGCCGTCTTCAGTGCCTATGCGTCACCGGCCGTCTGCACGCACTGCCTGGGCCTCGGGGCGGACGTGGTCTTCAGCAAGGCCGACACGGGCGAATTCGTCTCCTGGCTGTGCGAGCAGCGCGGCCCGCCGCCGGCGCACGCCGGGCACGCCTGAAAGGCAGAGGAGCGCTCAGCAGCCGTCGCGGCAGCGGTATTGCACGCCCGTGGCCATCCTGAAGGCCACCAGCCGCGTGCGGGGCACGTGGCGGCCGCACACGAAGCAGCTCATGGTTCCGCCGTACGGGCCGGGGAAATCGGTGCCGCCAGCCTTGGATTCGTAGCGCAGCCCGCTCGGGCGCATCTTCGTCTTGACTTCGTCCTTCACGGCGGCACCCGTCACTTCTGCGGCTGCTGCTGCACCGAGGCGGGGACCGGCTGCTCGCGCGTCGCGCTCTTCTTGTCTTCCTTCTCCTGCTTCTTGCGCTTCTTCTCGAGTTCGCGCTGCCGCTTCTCGAACGCGTAATTGGGCTTGGCCATGGTGTCCTCCGGTTGCAGGCTGGAGGCCAGCCTGGGGGTTGAACTGAATGCTGCTGTCACCACGGCTCTTCGAGGGCTCGTTTCGCGTTCCATCGTAGCGCATCGCGCGCCGCGCGCCCGCTGCCGCGGGGCACGAAGACCCTGATTGCAATGCAGCAAGCAGCATTTGCGACAATCCATGCCCTTCCCCCGGAGCAGACATCCCCATGAAGAAGATCCTCGCGTTTGCCGTCTGCCTTGCCGGCGCCGGCGCGGCCTTTGCGGCCCAACCCCTGCTTGCCCCCACGGAGCTGAAGGCGCAACTGGGCTCGGCCGAGCTTCGCGTGATCGACATCCGCGACGCCAAGTCCTTCGCCGATGCGCACATCCCCGGCGCCCTGAACGCGCCTTACGGCAAGTGGCGCGGCCCCGCCAGCAACCCCGGCGAGCTGCCGCCCGTCGGCCAGCTGACCGAGCTGGTGCGCTCGCTGGGCCTCACGCCCGCGACGCACGCCGTCGTCGTCTCGAGCGGCTCCGACGCCACCGATTTCGGCGCCGCTGCCCGCGTGTACTGGACGCTCAAGTACCTGGGCCTGAAGGAGCTCTCGCTGCTCAATGGCGGCGTCAAGGCCTGGTCGGATGCGAAGCTGCCGCAGGACAAGTCTGTGGCGCAGGTCGCGCCCAGCAACTACACGCCGCAGCCCGACACCAGCCTGATCGCCACCCGCGAGGAAGTGCTGCAGGGCATGAACGGTCATTCGACGGTGCTGGTGGATTCGCGCCCGAAGGACTTCTTCCTCGGCGACAGCCGGCACCCGGCCTCCAAGGTGCCCGGCACGCTGCAGGGCGCGATCAACGTGGAATACAGCCGCTTCTTCGCCGACGAGAAGAGCGGCATCCTGCGGCCCGAGAAGGTGCGGGAGGCCGCCAGCGCGGTCGACCCGAAGAAGGACACCGTGGCCTTCTGCAACACGGGCCACTGGGCGGCGACCGACTGGTTCGCCATGCACGAGATCCTGGGCATGAAGCACGTGAAGCTCTACCCCGGCTCGATGGTCGACTGGACGCAGGACGCCCGCGCCCTGCCGATGTCCAACGTGCCCAATCGCGCGAAGCAACTGCTGATCGACGCGAAGATGTGGGCCGGCAAGAAGTAATCGGATGAAGCGCCTTCCCATGGCGGCCGCACTGGCCGCCTTTTTCATTCTGCTGCTGTGGAGCGTGTCGGTGCGCCAGGCCGTGCTGTTCCTGGTGGGCATCGGCTTCGGCGCGGCGCTGGCCGGCGCGCGCTTCGGCTTCACCACCGGCTGGAGGCGGCTGGTCGAAGAGCGCGACCCGCGCGGCGTCTACGGGCAACTCCTGCTGCTGGCGCTGGCGGCGGCGCTCGCGATCCCGCTGCTGGGGCACTACACCGAGCTGCACGCCGCGCTCGGGCCGCCCAGCGTGAGCCTGCTGGTGGGTGCCTTCGTGTTCGGCCTCGCGATGCAGGTCGCCGACGGCTGCGGCTCCGGCACGCTGTACAAGGCGGGCCTCGGCGTGCCGCTGAACATGGCCATCCTGCCTCTGTTCGCGCTGGGCAGCTTCCTCGGATCGGTGCAGATGCACGACTGGTTGTCGCTTGGCCAGGTGCAGCCCGTGGGCCTGGTGCAGGCCTGGGGCGCGGGCCCGGCGCTCGCTGCCACGCTGGTCGCCCTGGGCGTGCTGGCCGTGGTCGTGCGCCTGTGGGTCGGCCCCGGCAAGCCGCTGTTCGAGAAGCGCTGGGTGTGGGGCGCCGTGGCGCTGGCGGCGCTGGCCACCGTCAACCTCGTGATCGCCGGCCAGCCCTGGGGCATCGTCTACGGCTTCGGCCTCTGGGGCGCCAAGGGCGCGCAGGCGCTGGGCCTGTTCGACCCGGCGGCCAACCCGTTCTGGGGCGACGCGGGCAACGCGCAGCGGCTCGCGCAATCGGCGCTGCTGGACGTCACCTCGATCACCAACATCGGCCTGCTCGGTGGCGCGCTGTGGGTTTCCGCGCGCAAGCCGCCGAGCGCCAAGCCGCTCACGTCCGCGCAGTGGGCCATCGGGCTGGCGGCCGGCCTCGTCATGGGCTACAGCTCGCGCCTGGCCTTCGGCTGCAACGTCGGCGCGATGTTCAGCGGCATCAGCACCGGCAGCCTGCATGGCTGGATCTGGCTGCCGATGGCCTTCCTCGGCACGCTGGTGGGGCTGCGCGTGCGCCGCCGCTTCGGCTTCGCATGAGGACGAACCCGATGCAGAAGAAAACACTGCTTTTGCGCGCGGCGTTCTGGAGCGCCCTGGTGCTGTTCCTCGCATGGGACTTCGCGCGCGCGCCGGCGATCAACCTGCGGCAGGAGCCGCCGCTGATCGCGGCGGGTTCGGGCCAGGTGGTCGAAGGCGGCCACTGCTCCGCGGCGAAGTAGCCGCCCGCGCGGCCCGCACGGAAAACCGCCGTTACGGCGCGGGAATGCACTTGTGGCAACATGAGCAGCGACCCGCGCCGGGCGGGACGAACGCACAGGAGACGGCCCATCTTCCTCAAGAGCGATGAAGCGGCACGCATGCCGCTCCTTCTTCAAGCCCGCGGCGACGCGGCGCTCGCCGCAGTCATGCGGCGCGGCCCGCTGCTCGCCTTCGATTTCGACGGCACCCTCGCGCCCATCGTCCCGCGCCCGGAGCAGGCCCGCGTCTCGGCCTGCGTCTCCGGCAAGCTGCGGCGGCTGGCGGCGCGCCTGCCCGTGGCGATCGTCTCCGGCCGCAGCGGCTCGGACATCGCGCACCGGCTCGGTTTCGAGCCGCACTACATCGTCGGCAACCACGGCGCCGAACTGGTGGCGCAGGAGCAGGACGCAACGGCCTCCCAGCTCGATCCGGTGCGCGCGCTGCTGCAGGCGCGCGGCGCGGAGCTGCGCCAGGCCGGCGTCATGGTGGAGGACAAGGGGCTCTCGCTCGCCTTGCACTATCGGCTGGCGCCGCGCCCGCAGCAGGCCCTGGAGCTGATCCGCGCCACGCTGCGCGAGGTGCAGGCGCAGTGCCACACATTCGCCGGCAAGATGGTGGAGAACGTGGTGCCCGCCGGCGCGCCGGACAAGGGCCGCGCGATGCACCTGCTGGTGCAGGAGTGCGGCGCGCCCTGCGCCGTGTTCTTCGGCGACGACGTCAACGACGAGCCCGTGTTCGCCTCCGCGCCGGAAGACTGGCTCACGGTGCGCATCGGCCGCGAAGACCGCAACTCACGCGCCCGCTACTTCCTGGACCACGTCAACGAGCTCGGGATGGTGCTGGAGCGGATGCTGGCGCACCTGGACGCGCCGGTGCTGCAGGCTGGTTGATTTGCACGCCGGGGGCGCCGGCGCTTCGGTGCGCTCGCGCATCGCTGGGCTTCGGCCTGCGGCGCTCAGCACCAGCCTACGAGCGCGGGCTTCCTGCCGCCTGCGTGCGCGCGCGGGCTTCCTGCAGCCTCACTGCCGGCGCGGGTTGTTCGGCCGATCGTCCAGCCGGTTGGGCACGCCGTCGCCGTCGCGATCCCGGTCGGCGCGGTTGGGGATGCCGTCGCGGTCGATGTCGCCGCTGCGGCGGCCGTAGCGCCGGTCGCCGTGGCGCCGGTCGGCGTCGATGTGGATGGTGGCGCTGCCGAACGCCGGGCTCGGCCCGTAGTAGTAGCCCGGGCCACCGAAGGTGTTGTAGCCGGCCGGATAGCCGTAGCCATAGCCCTGGTCATACCCGACGTACGCCGGATCGTAGGCACAGCCGCCCATCGCGGCGGCGGCGAGGGTGACGCAGAAGGCAGCTCGTTTCATGACGCATTCCCCTGGAGACGGTCGATGCCTCCAGCCTGCGCACGCCTGCCCAGCAGGTTCGCAAGCGCGGGACGCGTCGGCGCGTAGGCGCAGGGCGCACGCGACAGCGAGTTCGGCGCTGTTCGCAGGCTGGGGCGGCACCAGCCGCCGAAGCTGAGCGCAAAGCGCGAAGCCCAGCGATGCGCGAGCGCAGCGGAGCGCTTTCCCTCAGCTCCCCTCAGGCCGCCACGTCAACCCGCGCCACGCCGCCGCCGCACTCTGCATCGTGCGCGGCGCATAACCGGCCTCGGCCGCGATCCGCCGGCGCAGGCTGCGGAACCTGTCGGGCGCACCGCCCTCTCCCGCCACCGCATTGTCGCGCGCAGGCGCGGCGTTACGCGCCGCCGTCCAGTCCGCCTCCGTCAGCTCGCGCGCCGCCACGGGGAGGATCTCCTTCTCCTCGGTCTCGATGTGGCTGCGGTAATAGACGATGTAGGTCGCCGCGGCGGCCTCGATGTCCGCGCGCGGCACCATCGCGTCGGCGACCACTTCTTCCACCAGCTCACGCAGGCGGTCGCCGGACTGGGCGATCACGCGATGCTCCTGCTGCAGGCGCGTGATCGTCGGCCGCAGTTCCGGGCTGCGGCGCCCCAGGCGGCGGAAGGCCTCGTCCTCGCGCGGGTGGTGCACCTGGTCGCTGTAGTCGCGCAGGTAGTCGACGATGTCGAGCAGCAGCCCGCAGTTGGGCGTGCGACC
>NZ_DASSVG010000704.1:0-2899 GCF_035706265.1 Ramlibacter sp.
TGCGTGACGTTGCCGGCGTTCGATGCCAGCAACTGCGCGATGAAGGAGCGCTCGAAGTTCTCCACCACGCGTGCCTTGGCGGCCCGGAAGGATTCCTCGCAGGTCGCCGCGCTTTCCGCGGCCATGCACTCGTTGCCCAGCTCGATGTCCTGCGGCCCCAGTTGCGCCACCGAGGACATGAGCAGGGCGCGCTCCATCACGTTCTTCAGTTCGCGCACGTTGCCGGGCCAGCCGTGCGCCAGCAGCTTCTTGAGCGCGGCCGGCGTGAGGCTGGGCGCCGGCTTGTGCCACTGCAGCGCCGCCGTGCGCAGGAAGTACACGGCCAGGTTCGGGATGTCCGACGGCCGCTCGCGCAGCGCAGGCAGGTGCAAGGTGAGCACGTTGAGGCGGAACAGCAGGTCCTGGCGGAAGCTGCCGCGGCCGACCAGGTCGGCGGGATCGCGGTTGGTGGCGGCGATCACCCGCACGTCGGCGCGCGTCACCTGGTTGGAGCCGACCGGGCGGTATTCCTTCTCCTGCAGGAAGCGCAGCAGCTTGGCCTGGGCGCCATAGGGCAGGGCGTCGATCTCGTCGAGGAGCAGCGTGCCGCCTTCGGCCTCCCGCACCAGGCCTGCCCGCGCGCTGAGCGCATGGGTGTAGGCGCCTTTCACGTGGCCGAAGAGCTCGGATTCCATCAGTTCCATGGGAATGGCGCCGCAATTCACGGCCACCCAGGGCCCGCCGGCGCGCGCGGACTGGTAGTGGATGGCTTGCGCGAAGACCTCCTTGCCCGTGCCCGTGTCGCCGAGAATCAGCACGCTGGCGTCATAGCGGGCCAGCACCGGCACGCGTGCCAGCTGCTGCGCGAAGGAGGGGCTGTTGCCGATGATGCCGCGCAGGGCCGGAGGGACGGGGGAGCGGGCGGCCGTCGCGTGCTCCTCGGTCAGGCCGAGTGAACGCCGCAGCCGGACGGCGAGCTCGCAGTCGGCCACGGGCGCACGCAGGAAGTCGTAGGCACCGGCGGCGAGCAGGGCATGGGTGTGCGACGGTTGCAGCTCCACCGCGACGACCAGCACGGTACACGCGGGGTGGTGGGCACGCTGCCGCCGAAGTTGCGCCATCGCTGCGCCCAGGCAGGATTCGTCCACGACCTGAATCAGCAGGTCGCAGTGGGACGGATCGGTTTCGAGCCCCCCGGTCGAAACCGACAGGCGGAACTCCGCGAACGCCCGCAAGGCGCCGCACAGGGAGTCACCATGGGCGGCCAGAGCATCCGGCGTGCAAATGCTGACATGCATCGCCGCCGGCCTTGCCAAGGCGTGCACAGATTCGTTCCTGGTCAAGATGACTCCTCCGAATCTTGTTCTTGGACCCACGCTTCGATGCGAATCGACGGGGCCGCTCGCCGCGACCATCGTGCGGACGAAGCGGCCAGATTCGCGCGGCAAGCTCCGCGATCCAGAGACAGGACAGCGAGCTGGCACGCATTGGTATAGGCATTCGCCGCGCCTGCGTCCACTCCGTTCAGCAGGAAACCATTTGTCAATAGTCGTCCATTGGAACGAGGCAACCAAGGCTATCCCGCGCTTCCGTGAACAGCTGTCTCGCAGAGACAATCCAAACGAAAGGTGTGCTCAAACGCGTGGGGCGGCACGTTCATGACGTGGGACCGGCCCCTCTCCCGATGGCGTCTGGTCTGAACCCGCGTGGCCGGCAACCAGCGCATGCAGTTGGCAGCGCTGGGCGACCACGGTAGCCGTCAGCGACGGCCGGAGCACACCAGAAGTGCGACCAGCGCGCCGACGGCGGCCGCGCCGGCGGCGACCTTCCAGGGGTGTTCGCTCGCGTAGTCGGCGGCCGCTTCGGCCGCCCGCTCCGTCTTGCGGACGGCGGCCGCCTGCAGCGCGCGCAGCTGCTCGCGCGTGGCTGCAACGCTGCGGGCGAGCCGCTCGCGGGCGGCCACCTGGGCAGCGTCCGCGTCCTGGATGCCGTGCTGCAGCAGGGCTTCGGCGTCGTCGGCCAGGGTTCGCAGGTCGCGCGCGAGGCGCGCCTGTCCTTCTTCGAAATGTTGCGCAAAGTCGTTCATGCGTTCCTCTCTGATGGATGCCGATGCATCCAGTTTGGTCGGCCGCCGCACGCCCTTCTTGATACCCATCACGATCCCTGTTCGAGCAGGCCCGTGACTGCGCCGGACGCCGCACCGGGCCGGGGTTGCCCCGAGGTCTCGCGCCGTGCCCTCGCGCTCAACCCGGCGCCACCGCACTGGCCTCGATGCAGAGGTAGGGCCGGCCGTCCACGTCGAGACGTCATCTCACTTCGTGTAGTTGAAGTAGCGCCAGTCCGTCCACGGCGCGGTCTGGTTCAGCACGCGCGCCCGCACGCGCCAGCGGCCCCGCTGCGCCCCGACGAAGAGATGCTCGTACAGGTTCGCGGACTGCAGGCCGGAGACGAGCCAGGTCTGCCCGGTCTCGGCCGCCCACTTGCCGCCGTTGCGGGCGCCGAAGGCGTCGATCTCCACCTGGTACAGGGCGTTGGGCAGCGCCACCGGGTCCCACTGGAAATGGGTGAGGCGCGGGAAGTGGTCGAAGCAGTCGCCGTCCAGGGGCGTGCGCAGTTGCGGCACGGCGCCCGACCACCAGTTCAGCGTGGGATCGCCGAGCAGCACCATGCCGTAGTACCACTGGACCTCCCCGAGCTCGTGCGTCGCGCCCATGCACTGCCACCACGCGACGAAGCTCTCGCCGATGGTCTTGCCGGCGGCCATGGGGGTGTAGAAGTTCTCGAAGGCCAGCATCGAGCCGCTCTTGGTGCTGCCCACCGCCGCGAGCCCGCTGCAGGTCGAGGCGCCCGCCTTGTCGAACAGGGCACGCCGCCGCGGGAAGCGGTTTGCCTAATCAGCCGGCTTGCGACGCCATAATCG
>NZ_DASSVG010000705.1:0-2289 GCF_035706265.1 Ramlibacter sp.
CGTCGAGCGCGGCGATCTCCTCCAGCGGACAGCCGAACACGGTGGCTTCGAGGAAGGCCCGCATCTCGCGCACCCGCGCCAGCAGGCGCAGCCGCTCCGCGCCTTCGATGGGCCGCGCACTGCCGCCCGGCAGGATGGCGCCGGTGTGCGGCCACTTGCCGCCCAGCGTGCCGACCAGTTCCAGCCAGCGCGCGCGGGCTGCCAGGGCCGCGCGGGTGTGCGAGCCCGTGGCGCCCGAGCCCTCCGCGACGGCGCTGAAGCGCTGGCGCGCCTGCGCGTGCCAGGGCCGCCCCGCGTAGTCCGCCGCCGCGAAGTCCGGCATGAAGAAGGCGTAGAAGTGCATGACGTGGTCCGCGAGGTTTTCGCAGGCCAGCATCAGGTTGGTGGCGCGCGCGCCATTGGCGGGCGGCTGCACGCCGGCCGCATCGGCGAGCGCGCGCGCCGCGGCCACCGACTGCGAGACCGAGCAGATCCCGCAGATGCGCGGCGCGATGGCCAGGGCGTCGAGCGGGTCGCGCCCCAGCAGCAGGTTCTCGAAGCCGCGGTACAGCGGTGCCTGCACGCGCGCCTCGCGCACCCGGCCGTCCTCCACCTCCAGCTGCACCTCGAGGTCGCCCTCGACGCGGTTGAAGGGGCCCAGCACCAGGCGCGTCATGGCGGGCTTCAGCGCAGGCCGGTCTTGCGCGGCTGCGGCGGCAGCATCACGCGGTCGCTGGTCGCGTTGACCTTCACGCGCTTCGGCGTCGCGCTCTTGGAGAGCGACGCGAGCGCGACGAACCACGCCTTGGGCATGTCGGTGGGCAGGCCGATCGGGATGCCGGCCACCTTGGGCGTGAGGTGGAAGGGATGGCCAGGGCGCTGGAAGCCCGGCTCGGTGCAGCTGATGCACGGATAGCCGCCGCGCGCGCAGGAGCCCTCGCCGTTCCAGAGGCGGCGGTTGCAGTCCGCATGCGCCTGCGTGCCCTTGCAGCCCATGTGCTCCATCAGGCAACCGAGCTGCGCCGGCTGGGTGGCGCTGGCCTTGTATTCGTAGTACTCGTTGCGGCTGCAGCCCTGGTGCACGAGCTGGTCGGCGTAGAAGCGCGGCCGTCCGAGCGCGTCGAGATCGGCTTCGGCGAGCTGGCCGGCGGCAAGCACCATCAGTGTCTCCAGCACCCAGCCGGGATGGGTGGGGCAGCCGGCCACGTTGATCACGGGCAGCCCCGAGCGCGAACGGAACGCGGCGCCGAGCAGGCCGCCCTTGACCTCGTCCTCGTACTGCAGGCCGCAGGCTTCGGTGGCGCTCGCGGGATCGGAGGCGAAGCCGCCCCAGGCGGCGCAGCTGCCGATGGCCAGCACGTGCTGCGCCACCGCAGCGAGTTCGCGCACCCAGTGGATCATCGGCCGGCCCGTTCCGGCCAGCACGTGGAAGCGGCCGCTGCCGTGGGGGCCGCGCAGCAGGGCGCCTTCGATGCAGAGGGCGTCGATGCGCTCGCGGCCTGTGGCGGCATCCTGCAGCAGGTCGACGAAGTCGGGCCCGTCGGCCTGCGAGAGTGCCGGATGCCACAGCAACTCCAGGCCGGCGCCGCGCAGCAGGCCCGCGAAGTCCTGCGTGTCGGCGCACAGCATGGACATGCTGCAGCCGCCGCAACCGCCGGACTGGAGCCACAGGACGCGCATCATCGTGGGCATGCTAGCGAGGCGGGTGCGCGCGCACTTGCGCCATCTCAAGCCTCGCTGGCGACGGTGCAGGGCACGCAGGCATCGAAGGCGGCGCCGAGCAGCGCCGAGGAGGTGGTATCGGAGGGATCGAGCCGCTCCAGCGCCCGCGCCAGCGCACCCTCCGGATGGAAGTTCCACTCGGTCGGCGCGAGCACGCGGTAGTCCCGCACCCGGCCGCAGGCATCGAGGCGGACCCAGTGCAACAGCAGGCCGCGCGCCATCTCGCACCAGGCGACCGCCTCGCCGGCGGCGAAGCGCAGTGCGCCCTGCTGCAGCAAAGGGTTTTCACCGGCGCAGGACAGTTCGACCAGCTCGCGCCAGCGGGCGGCCAGGCGCTCCCAGGCGGTGGCGGGGAGCCGGTCGGGGGGATGGCGTTGCCGCGCCCAGGGGCCGGTCTCGCGCGCTGCGCCGTGCCAATGCGGCCGCTGAGCGAAATCCGCTTCGCATGCGAGTGCACAGGCCAGGGTGCGCACGTCGCCGGTCGTGGCGAGGTGCAGCGGCGCGCAAGGCAACGTGCGCTGCAGGGCCGGCACCTGCCAGTCGTGCAGCAGGCGGGCCGGCGGAAAGCTCGCGGCATGCTCTTCGCAC
>NZ_DASSVG010000706.1:0-2064 GCF_035706265.1 Ramlibacter sp.
GTTCACCGACACGGTGGTGTGGAACCCGGGGCCGGCGAAGGCCGCGCAACTGGGCGACATGCCGCCGCAGGATTGGCAGCGGATGCTGTGCATCGAAGCCGGCGCCATCGGCCAGCCGGTGCACCTCGCGCCGGGGAAGACCTGGCACGGGACGCAGCGGTTGGAGGTGAGCGGGCGGGATACGTGACGGCGGCCGTGTAGCGGCGTGCCGATTCGTAGCGGCTTAAGCCCAGGCGGAGCCTGGGCTTGGTGGTGCGAAGAAACACTGCGGGGTACAAGGGGAACGGCAGCGCCGCGATGACCGCCCAGCCACTGGTGCGAGCGCGGCGAAGTCACCCGCCGTCTGCGAGCCCGCTTCGTAGCATGGTCCCGGGTTTCGTCGGTGCCTTTGGCGAGCGGCGCAAGCCGCATCCCGTTTGAGAGAGTGAGTCGACCTCGACGATTCCCATGGCGCTGCCGTTCACTCTTGATGATGGAGCAGCGCCATGCCCGTACGCAAGCAACAGGACGAAGTTTTCCCTAATTCCGCAGCCGTAGACGTCGGTGCCTCAGAGCACTGGGTATGCGCCGCACCGCGCCTGGCCGAGCAGGCCGACTGTGATCCGGTGCGCAGGTGCGGCGCCATGACCGACGACCTCCACGCACTGGCCGATTGGCTGCTTGGGCTTGGTATCGAGTACGTGGCGATCGAGTCCACCGGCGTGTACTGGATTCCGCTGTATGACGTGCTGGAAAGCCGCGGCCTGAAGGTCTGGCTGACCGACACCAGGCAGACGCGCTCGGTGCCGGGGCGCAAGAGCGACATCCTCGACTGCCAATGGAACCAGAAGCTTATGGCCTTGGGCCTGTTGCGTCCCAACTGGCGGCCTGAACAGGACGTGCGCGTCATCCGCGCGGTCTGCCGTCAACGCGACACCCTCATCGCCGAGCAAGCTTCCTGGGTGCAACGCATGCAGAAGGAGCTGGTTCAGATGAACATCCAGCTCGCGGAGGTGCTCAGCGACGTGATGGGCCAAACCGGCGAGGCGATCATCCGAGCGATCGTGGCCGGCGAACGCGACCCACGGCAGCTGGCACGCCACCGCAACCGCCGCGTCAAGGCAAGCGTCGCCGAGGTGCAGCGGGCACTGACAGGCAATTGGCGCGAGGAGCACCTGTTCGTCCTCAGCCAGGCGGTGACGATGTACGACGCTCTTGGCCAACGCATCACCGAGTGCGAGCGCAAGCTGCAGGATCTTCTCGGCAGCCGTACCTCCCACCACGTTGATCTCGGCCGGCCCCCCAGGGCGGGCACAAAGGCACGCAAGGAGTTCGATTTGCGTCAGATGCTGGCCGACTGGACTGGCGTGGATCTCACCCGAATCAATGGCATTCAAACCACCACGGCGCTGAAAGTCCTCAGCGAGCTCGGACCACGAGGGGCGCAACGTTTTGCCACGGTCAAGCGCTTCTGCTCTTGGCTCGGTCTATGCCCCGGCACCAAGATCAGCGGCGGCAAGATTCTCTCCGCCCGCACCAAATTCGCCGCCAACCGCATTCGCCAGGCGCTCAAGACGGTCGTCATGTCCTTGCGCCATAGCGACTCCGCCTTGGGTGCCTTCTACCGCCGTCTATGCCTGCGCATGGACACTCCCCGCGCCAATACCGCGGTGGCTCACAAGCTTGCGCGCATGATCTATTTCATGCTCACGCGCGGCGAGGCCTACGTGGACCGAGGGCAAGAACACTACGAGGAGCTACAGCGTCAGCGCAACATCGCCGCGCTCAAACGCCGTGCAGCAGCGCTCGGTTTCCAGGTCCAGCAAATACCCGAAGCAGCATAAGACCTGCGAACATCAAATGTGTTTCTTGAGAGGCGGGTGCCGGAGCTGGGCTTTTCGTAGGCTGGTGCTGGAGCGAAGCGAAAGCCCAGCGATGCGCGAGCGCAGGGGAGCGCTGGGCTTCGGCGGCCGAGGCGGTCGCCTCCGGCCGCGCTCAGCGACCAGCCTACGAGCTGGCCCCCGCCTGGCCGGGAACCGCGGCGCTCGTCGGCACCGGCGCCGTTTCCGCCACCCCCGCCCGCGC
>NZ_DASSVG010000707.1:0-4213 GCF_035706265.1 Ramlibacter sp.
CGCTGCAGACGACGATGCGATGGATGCCGCCGTCCCAACACAGAGCCTCGTTGATGCGCAAGCGCTCTACGAACATGCGCTGGCCCTCGAGGCATCGGACGCCGCAGCCGCCGAAGCCACGTACCTCCAGGCGTTGGCCGCGGCACCGGATCACGAGGATGCGTACCTGAACCTGGGCGCGATGCTCGACGCCGCGCATCGCCACGAAGACATGCTGCGCCTCTGCGATGCCGCCCTGCGGCACTGCCCGACCTCCGCCTTGCTGCACTTCAACCGCGGCGTCGCCCTCGATCACCTGGAGCGCCTCGAGGAGGCGGCGGCCAGCTACGAGCGCAGCCTGGAGCTCGACCCGGCCCTGGCCGATGCGCACTTCAACCTTGCGCACCTGCACCAGCAGGCCGGCGACGAGCGCGCCGCGCTGCGGCACTACAGCGCGTACCGGCGCCTGCAGCGCTAGAAGCAGCGTGCCGCCGGTGAGGGCGGCACTTTTCCTGCGACGCGAGCGCCCGCAGGCGCCCGGTCCTTACTGGGCCTCGATCTTCGCCGCCCGCATCATCGCTTCCGTGTTGGCGATCTCGGACCGCAGGTTCTGCGCGTACTCCTCCGGGGTGCTGGGAGCGACGATGGAACCGTTGGCCTCCAGCTTCGCCCGCACCTTGGGATCGGCCAGCGCCTGGTTCAGGGCATCGCCGATGCGCTTGACGATCGGCGCCGGCGTGCCGGCGGGCACCGACAGGCCGCCGAAGGACACGAGGTTGATGCCCGAGACACCGGCTTCGCCGATGGTCGGCACGTTGGGCAGGCGCGGGTTGCGCTTCGGCCCCATCACCGCCAGCGCGTTCATCTTGCCGGCCTGGATGTGCGGCAGCGACACGGAGAAGATGGTGAGCGCGAAGTCGACCTGCTTGCCCAGCACGGCGTTGGCCGATTCCGAAGCGCCCTTGTACGGCACGTGCAGCGCCTCCATGCCGGTGCCATTGAGCAGCAGTTCGCCGCCCATGTGGGCCGGCGAGCCGACGCCGCCCGAGGCGAAGGAGAGCTTGCCCGGGTCCTTGCGCCCGCGCTCCACCAGTTGCTTGAGGGTGGTGATGCCCGATTCGGCGTTCACGACCAGCAGCACGTCCGATTGCGCGATGCGGCCCACGTGGATGAAGTCCTTCATCACGTCGAAGCCGGGCTTGCGGTACATGCGCATGTTGGTGGACATGGGGGCGGCGGAGTAGACCCACGTGTAGCCGTCCGGCGTGGCCTTGGCGGCGAGCTGCGCGCCCAGGTTGCCGGCCGCTCCGCCCTTGTTCTCCACCACGACGGGCTGCTTCAGGATCTCGCCCATGGCTTCGCCGACGATGCGGACGGTCGTGTCGGGCGCGGTGCCCGCGAGGTAGGGCACGATCCACTTGATCGGGCGAACGGGATAGTCCTGGGCCTGCGCGGTGCCGGCCAGCCCCAGTGCGGCGGCGCCCAGCAGGGCCGCGAACGAACGTCTTTGCATGTCTTGTCTCCTTGGATCACTACTTCCTTCCGTTGGCGGGAAGGGCTGGGGATGAGGGGGCTTCAGCGCACGCTGGCGCCGAGCAGTTCGCGGGCGATGGTGTTGCGCTGGATCTCGCTCGTGCCCGTGAGCACGCGGTACATGCGCAGCAGCCGGAAGAGGAACTCGACCCGGCTGCCCTGCACGATGCCCTCGCCGCCGTGCACCTGCACCGCGCGGTCGGCGATGCGGAAGGCGGTCTCGGAACAGAACAGCTTGGCCATCGACGCCTCCGCGCGGGCCTCCCCGCCGGCGTCGAT
Source organism: Ramlibacter sp. (assembly GCF_035706265.1). Classification (GTDB taxonomy): domain Bacteria; phylum Pseudomonadota; class Gammaproteobacteria; order Burkholderiales; family Burkholderiaceae_C; genus Ramlibacter. The sequence continues at coordinate 1,792 of NZ_DASSVG010000707.1, forward strand.
CGTGCGCGCTACACCCAGCATGAGTGCGCGCGCTGCCGCGAGTTCCGTCGCCATGTCGGCCAGCATGTGCTGCACCGCCTGGAAGGCGCCGATCGGCTGGCCGAACTGGCGCCGCCGCACGGCGTGCGCCAGCGCGTCTTCCAGCGCCAGCCGCGCCAGGCCCAGCATCGCCGGGCAGTGCAGCACGCGGTTCACCGTGATGCGGCCGAGGGCCAGCGCGAGGCCGCGCCCGCGCTCGCCGATCTGGTTGGCCGCCGGGATGCGGCAGCCCTCCAGCACGATGTTGGCGGTGTGGGACTGGCCGGCCATGGTCTTGTAGCCGGCGTCGATGCGAAAGCCCGCGCGATCGCGCTCGACGAAGAAGGCGGTGGTCTCGCGCGTGGCCGGATCCTCGCTGGTCGAGGCGATGATCACCGCGAAATCGCAGAAGGGCGAGCCGGAGATGAAGCGCTTGGTTCCGTCCAGCACCCACTCGTCGCCTTCGCGCCGCGCCCGGGTCTGGAGCGCGCCCGCGTCCGAGCCGGCGTCCGGCTCGGTGATGGCGAAGCAGATCGCCTTCTCGGCGTGCGCCACCGGCAGGATGAAGCGCTCCATCTGGTCCGGCGTCGCCTTGGCAGCGAGCGCACCGACCCGCGGCGGCCCCGTCAGCTCGCCCAGTACGTGCGCCGCGAAGGGCGAGCCGCTGGCGTAGATGGCTTCCTTGATCTGCACGTGGTCGGCCAGGCTGAAGCCGGCGCCGCCGAGGCTCCTCGGCAGGGTGACCCCATAGAAGCCGAGCGCGTGCGAGCGCTTCCACACCTGTTCCAGCAGCGCGCGCGGCGCGCCGCTCTCGTGCGTGATGCCGTGTTCGCGGGCGAGCGGCTGCAGCTCGTCGCGGATGAATTCCTGCACCCGGGCGATGAAGGCGGCTGCGGCCTCCGAGCCCTCGAAGCGCGGCGCGGGCAGCAGGGGGACGGCGGTGGTGTCCATGCGCGCTCCTTCAGTTGACGCGCCGCTCGCGGCCGCGCCAGTAGTGCTCGCGCACCTCCTTGCGCGAGAGCTTGCCGTTGGCGTTCTTCGGCAGCTGCGGAACGAAGTCCACCGAGCGCGGCCGCTTGAAGTCGGCCAGCCGCCCGCGGCAGAAGTCCATGATCTCGGCATCCCCGGCGCGCTGGCCTTCGCGCAGCACGACCACGGCCTTGACCGTTTCGCCCCAGTGGTCGTCGGGCACGCCGACCACGCAGACTTCGTAGACGGCCGGATGCTGGGCCAGCACCGATTCGACCTCGCTGGGATAGACGTTGAAGCCGCCGGAGACCAGCATCTCCTTCTTGCGGTCGACGATGAAGATGTAGCCCTCACCGTCCACGCGCGCCAGGTCGCCGGTGCGCAGCCAGCCGTCGGCGCCCAGGACTTCGCGGGTCTGCGGTTCGGCGCGCCAGTAGCCGGCGAACACGTCCGGCCCGCGCACGCAGATCTCGCCGATCGCATTGCCGCTGACGGGCTTGCCGTTCTCGTCCAGCACCTGCACGTCGGACTCGCACACCGGGCGCCCGCACGCCGACAGCAACTCCGGCCGGTCGCCCTCGATGGCGCGGGCATGGTCCTCGATCGAGAGGGCGATCACGCCGCCGGTGGTTTCGCCCGCGCCATAGCCTTGCGCCAGCACCGGGCCCAACGCGCTCCACGCTTCGCGGATCCGCGCGGGCGACATCGGCGCGGCGCCGTAGCTCACCAGCCGCAGGCTGCTCAGGTCGCGGGTGCGGATGGAAGGCTCGGCCAGCAGCGCATGGATCATGGCCGGCACGAAGAAGGCCATCGTCACGCGGTGCTTCTCGATCGCCTCCAGCACCTCGGCCGGCCTGAAGCCTTCCAGCAGCAGCAGGGTGGCGCCCTGGTACAGCATGGGCTGCATGAACATGCCGCTGGCGTGGGTGATCGGGCCGCACAGCATCAGCACGTCGCCGGGGCCGGCGTGCATGCGCCCCATGGCGATCTTGCGCAGCGAGGCCATGCGGTTGCCGACCGTCTGCATCGCCGCCTTGAGCTTGCCGGTGGAACCCGAGGTGTAGTGCAGCACCGCCAGTTCCTCCGGCCGCATCTCCACGTGGAAGTGCTCGTCGCTCGCGGCGGGGAGCAGCGCCTCGTAGTCCAGCCAGCCCGCCGCGGGGGCATAGGCGATGCGGTGCTTCAGCGAGGCCACCGGGGCAGCGGCTTCCTCCGCCATGGCACGGTGCTCGGGCCCCGCGATGAGGGCCACGGGTTCGGCGTTGGCGAGCGCGTCGGCGAGCTCGTTGGGCGCGAGCCGCGAGTTCAGGGCCACCTTCACCAGTCCTGCCTTGTAGAGGGCGCATTCCAGCTCGATGATCTCCGGCCGGTTGGGCGACACCACGGCCACCCGGTCGCCGCGCTGCAGGCCGAGGGCGAGCAGGGCGTGCGCGAG
>NZ_DASSVG010000708.1:0-3633 GCF_035706265.1 Ramlibacter sp.
GGCGGCTCGGGCGCCGGCTGCGGCCGGCGGGGAAGCGTCAGCGCCTGGCCCGCGCTGCGCGTGGCCCGGCTCGCCACCACCCGTGCCTCCTCGAGGCTCGGCAGCCGGTGCAGCGCGGGCTCCAGCCACAGCGCTGACAGCAGCAGCGCCGGCGCCTCGTCCAGCGGCGCCCAGGCCACCAGCTTTCGCGCCACGAGGGCGAGCGGCAACGGGATCGGTGCCGGCACCTGCACGGGAAGCGGGACGGACACCGGCATGCCCCTCGCCGCCGGCGCCGCAGCGACCGGTGCAGCGACGGCATCCGACCGCGCCGGCACCGGCGAGGAGACCAGCACCTGCAGGAGCCGCCGCTGCGCCCGCGCCGGCAGCGCACGCGCCAGGGCGACCAGCGGCGCATCGGTCCAGCGTTGCAGCGCGTTCACCACGGCAGGCTCGCTCTCGCGCAGGGCCGCTTCGAGCACGCGGTCGATGGCGGCCGCCTCCGAGGCGGCCGGCCAGGCGTTCAACTCGGGCAACGCCGCCCGCCAGAACCACTCCACGGGCGCCTCGCCATCCGCCAGCTTCGCCAGCCACGCCATGCAAGCCTCGGTGCGCGACGCGAAGAACACGGCGTCGGTCCGTGCCGCCGAGGGATGCAGCGCCGGCACGGCATGCAAGGCCAGGCCGCGCCACGCCTCTTCCATCGCCCGTGCGACCCAGGCCGGACTCGCGCGCGGCGGCAGCGCCGCCAGCCGCAGGCGGCGCACCAGCACCAGGCGCCCCGCGTCGCCGAAGTCCGCTGTGTTCAGCGCATCCTCCACCGCGAAGCGCAACTGCGCCGCGTCCTCCGCGCAGGCCGGCTTCAGGCGGGCATGGCGCACGACGCGCGCGCGCCCGCCGGCCTCCAGGGCCTGCGCATGCGCGATCGCCGCAGCACTGCCCATGGCCTATCGCATCCGCGCCCCGCGCAGCGCCTCCACCTGCCGGGCCACGCGCTTTTCGGCGACGGGGTCGGCCGCGGGCGCGGCGGCCTTCGCCGCCGGCGCTGCCGCGGCCTGCGGCACCGCATCGGCCAGGACCCTGGCGGCCTCCGCGCGCTGCACGCTCGCCGTGGTCAGCGGCGGGCCGGCCTGCACCTGCACCCGCAAGCTGGCATCCAGCGTCACGGCGGGCCCGGCGGGCGCGTGCGTGATCCGCGCCGTCGCCACGCCATCGGCGAGGTCCTCGACCACCGCCCGCGCCAGCAGCACCTGCGTCGTGGGCGAATGCACCAGCACCTGCATCCCGATGCGGGTGACCTGGGGGTCGATCTCGATGTCCAGCCGCGCGTCGACCACCGCGGGCACCGGCCGCCGGATGCGGGCGCTGAGGATGCGCTTGACCGGCGCATGCGCGGCCAGCAGCAGGCAGACCCGCACCAGGTCGTTGATGGCGTCCTGCGCGGGCGCCTCGTCGGCCACCTGCGCAAAGAGCCAGTCCACCATGCGCTGCATCTGCCGCCACGCGATGGAGTCCACGCCCAGGCTCTCGTCGCCGAAACCGGGCAGCACGGTCAGCAGGCGCAGCGAAACGGCGGCGTCGAGCTGCGAGAACAGCTCGGCCCAGCGCAGGCGCGTGGCCGGCGGCACGGTGCAGAACGCCGCATGCAGGCACGCGGCGACCCCGGCGATGTCGTCCAGCAGGCCCGAGGCGGCCAGGGACACCTCGCGTTGCCGGGTGCCGGCCTGCAGCAGGTCGCGGAGGGTGGCGATCTGCTGCACCTGGCCGACGGCCTGCCGCCAGCTCGAGGCATCGAAGGACGCGAGGTGCCGGGCGGCCTCCTGGGAGCTCCGGGTCACCCGCTCGACCTGGCGATCGAAGGTGTCGGCCAGCATCCTGCCCGTGCCGGTGTGCGCGCCTTCCACGACGCCGAGCCCGCCCACGGGCTGCACCATGCCCGCGAGGACGACCCGCTGCTGCGCCTGCGTCACGACGCGCTGGACGTCGGCGATGCGGTCCAGCTTCACGAACACCTGCGCGATGGGCCTGAGCCAGCGGACCGGCACGTCGCGCAGCGTGTCCACCATGGCCAGGAGTTCGGGCGGCGCGTCGTGGACCTCGCCGCGGCAGCGCGGCACCGGGTCGGCGACGTCCGCCGGTTGCGCGGCGAGCAGGGGCACGTCCTGCAGCACCGGCGTGAAGCGCGGGCGGCGGAACACCAGGTAAGGCACCTGTTCGGCCAGGATCGCCCGGCGCCTGGCGACCAGCGCGTCGACGCGGGCCTGTTCCTCGTCGCGCAGGGCGCGCGCCACCGACAGGTCGTGCCGCACCTCGGCCAGGCGCAAGGCCAGCGCGGCCTGCAGCTCCTGGATGCGGACCGCGACGCCGGCGATCCGCTCGCGCGCCGCCTTCGCGTCGGCCTGCAGGCGACGGTAGTCCTCGGCCCGCAACTCCATGCCGCGCAGGAAGCGGATCGTGTTGTCGATGGCCTCGATGCCGCGGCGGAAGTACACCGCCTCGTGCAGGTCGGTGCCGACATCGACCCCGTCCTCGTCGATGATGCCGGCACCCCGCAGCAAGTCGCCCGCCGTGACCGGGGTGGCGTCTTCGGCGCCCTCCTTCCGGTAGCCGTAGACCGGCAGGTCGTCGACCACCAGTCCGCTGGCCTTGAGGCCGTCGAGGCCCGTGACCACGAAGTCGTTCTTGGCCTTGGCCGCGGTGTTGCTCGAGACGACCGAGGCCGGCAGCTTGAAGCGCTCGGCGACCGTCACCGTGTTGTACGTGGCACCGATGAGGCTGGCGCCGATCACGTCCTTGACCGCGGGCGGCGCTTCCACGCTCAGTTGCACCGGCCGCGCCGCCGGCGCCGCGATGCCCACGGCGGGCTGGAGGGCGCCGATGATCTTCACGGGCGCCACCGCCAGTTCGGCAGCGGGCTGCGGCGCCAGTGCGCCGAGGATGCCCGTGGGCGCGGTCTCGACCACCCCGGCGACGGGAACTGCCAGGTGCACCGCGGGTGCGGGTGCCGGTGCGGAGAACAGCGAGGAACCGACGGCCGACAGCGCCAACGAACTGGTGGGAGCGGACACGCGGCTGGTCGTGCCGACGGCAGCGGCCCCGGCAACCGCGCGGACGCCGCCGCCCTCCGGCGCTGCGATGCCAGCGGCAGGCGCCGGCGCCGCCTGGCCGAAATCCAGCGGCGCCGCCGCCTTCTCGCCCAGGCGCTTGAAGTAGTCGTTGAACTCCTTCTCGGTCGCCACCGGATTCTCGTCGCGCTTCACGAGTTCCGCCGCCGCCGGCGAGGTCAGGAAGCGGCCCGCGTCCTCGGTGCCGAGGACGCTTTGCCGCAGGCGGAAGATGTCGGTGCGCGCGCGCAGGAAGCCGAAATCCACGTGGTCGCCGGCGGCCTTGATGCGGCCGTCCAGCCGGTGGATCAGTTCGTCCAGCCCGCCATCGATGGTGCGCGGGGGCGTGCCGGCCGTGCGGCCTGCGGGCGGTTCTCCCAGCTCGCCCGCGAGGATGCCGTTGCGGAAGGCCTGCCAGCTCGCCAGCAGCTTGTCGAGCTCGCTCACGTGCCGCGCGTGCGGGCGCGCGGGCGGCGCCGCGCCACCCGCTTCGCCGGCAGCCGGGGCCTCGATGGGCACGCCGAAAGCGGCATCCTCCGCGGCATCGGCC
>NZ_DASSVG010000709.1:0-4301 GCF_035706265.1 Ramlibacter sp.
ACGGAGGCGTAGGTCGGTTACTGACTCGGACCGGTATTCGTAGGCTGGCGCTGAGCGCGTCCGACGCGACAGCCTCGGGCGCCGAAGCCCAGCGCTCCCCGGCGGCCGCAATCGCTGGGCTTCGGCGCTGACGCGCGCTCAGCACCAGCCTACGAGGCACCCAACCGCCAGCGCGCAAGCCTCAATGCCCGCCGGCCGCCCGTGACAGCTTGGCGCAGTAATCGAGCATCGCCTCGGTTTCCATCGCCTTGTCGAACACGCCGTCGGCGCCCATTTCCTCGCAGCGCTTGCGCACCTGCGGGTTGGCGGTGCCGGTGAGCACGATCATCTGGCGCAGGGCGGGGCGATCGCGCAGGGCGCGCAGCACGCCATAGCCGCTGCCGCCGCCTTGCAGCACGAGATCGACGATCGCGATGTCCCAGGAATGGGCGGGATCGCGCAGCCAGGCGACGGCCGACTTCTCGTCGGCGGCCCAGCCCGCGATCTCGAACCCGGCGAGTTCCGACAGCGCTTCGCCCAGGCTCTCGCGCATGGACGCCTGGTCCTCCACCAGAAATGCCTTCAGCGCCAACGGACGGCCTCCCTCGCCGCGCGGCGGAGGTGCCGCCGCTTTTCAGGCCATTGTGCACCGAAGGCGCGCCGCGGGGGCGCGGCGCTTCACCCCGCCTGCACCTGGATCCGGCGCGGCTTCGCGTCCTCGGCCTTCGGGATGGTGAGGCGCAGCACGCCGTCGCGCAGCTGCGCCTCGATGCGCGCCGAATCGAGTTCGCGGCTCAGGGTGAACTGGCGCCGGTAGGCCGGGCACTGCAGCTCGCCGTACACCAGCTCCATGTCGGGCGGCGTGCCTGCGGCGGAGGCCGTGGCCTCGATCACCAGCGTGTCGCCGTCGACCCGCAGGTTCAACTGGTCGCGCGGCACGCCGGGCAGGTCGGCCAGCAGCGTGATCGCGTGCTCGTTCTCGAACACGTCCACCGGCGGCACGACGAAGGACTGTTGCTGTTGCTGCGCGTTCGCGGCCGCGGCGGGCGCACGTTCCTGGGAAGTGGTCTGGACAGCGTTCGTCATGGCAGGCTCCTTCAGTTCACTTCGATGCGGCGCGGCAGCGAGGACTCGCGCTTGGCCACGCTCACGCGCAGCACGCCGTCGCGGTAGCTCGCGTCCACGCGGGCCGGATCGGCGTCCTCGGGCAGGCTCACGACGCGGCGGAAGCGGCCGGCGAAGCGCTCGTTGGCGTAGATGCTGGCGCGCTCGTCCTGCGCCGGCAGGTCGCTCGCGCGCTCGCCCGCGATCACCAGCAGGCCGCGGTCGATCGTGATCTCCAGCTTCGCCGGGTCCAGCCCGGGCGCGAGCGCCTGCACCTCGATGGACGTCGGCGCGGTGCCGACGTTCAGCACCGGGAAGCCGGCGCCGGCCTGCGAGCGGATGCTGGCGCCGGGGCTCGGGAACACCCGGTCGAGCATCGATTGCATGCGGTTCAGTTCCGCGAACAGGTCCGCGGTCGATCGGAACAAGGGACTCATCGATCTCTCCTTTCTTTTCTTGCGCGTCCGGACGTTCCCGAATTAGGGCCGGGCCCTGCGCGTTTCAAGCCTGCGGGTGGTCCCGTAAGGGCGATCCCGCGACGAGCGCCGGGCAGGCCGTGCATGACGCGGACTTCCGAGTTAACCCGCAGCACGCGGCCGAAGCGGCTCGTGAGAATGGGCCGCTGCTCGCGACCGCCGGGCGCGGGCCCCAGGTTCCCGCTTCTCACCAAGGAGGTCCTCCATGAAACGTCGTGCCGCTCTCTCGACGATGGGAGCACTGGCGCTCGCGGGCCACCGCGCCTTCGCGCAGCAGCCGATCGTGATCAAGTTCAGCCATGTCGTCACCGACGACACGCCCAAGGGCAAGGGCGCGCTGAAGTTCCGCGAGCTGGCCGAGAAGTACACCGGCGGCCGCGTGAAGGTCGAGGTCTATCCCAACTCCACGCTCTACAAGGACAAGGAGGAGCTCGACGCGCTGCAGACCGGCTCGGTGCAGATGCTCGCGCCCTCGACGGCGAAGTTCCGCCCGATCGGCGTGCCCGAGTTCGAGGCCATGGACCTGCCCTTCGTCTTCAACGGCGAGGAGGGCTACTACAAGACGGTGCAGGGCCCGATCGGCAGCGGCCTGCTCAAGCGCCTGGAGGCCAAGGGCATCACGGGCCTCGCCTACTGGGACAACGGCTTCCACATGGTCTCGGCCAACCGCCCGCTGCTGATGCCGGCCGACTTCCAGGGCCTGAAGGTGCGCATCTCCGGCTCCAAGATCGCCGACCTCTACTTCCGCAAGCTCGGCGCGCTGCCGCAGATCATGGCCTTCTCCGAGGTCTACCACGCGCTGCAGACGGGCGTGGTCGACGGCTGCGAGAACACGCCTTCGAACTACTGGACGCAGAAGTTCCACGAGGTGCAGAAGCACATCACCGTGTCCAACCACGCGCACCTGCAGTACGCGGTGATCACCAACAGCAAGTTCTGGAACGGGCTGCCGGCCGACGTGCGCGGCCAGCTCACCAAGGCGATGGCCGAGGCCACGCAGTACACGAACTCGATCGCCAAGCAGGAGAACGTCGACGCGCTGGAGAAGATCAAGGCCTCCGGCAAGACCACGCTGCACTACCTGGATCCGCAGCAGCGCACCGCCTGGGTGGCGGCGCTCAAGCCGGTGTACCACGAGGCCGAGGCGCGGGTGGGCAAGCAGGTGGTCGATGACCTCCTCAAGTCGGCTGGCATCGTGGCCTGAAGTCGGCGCCGGGCTGCGGCTGGGCCGCCTGCTCGGCGCGGTGCTGGACCACCTGGAAGAATGGCTGATCGCGACGCTGGTCGCGGCGGCCACCGCGGTGGTGTTCGTGGCAGTGCTGCACCGCTACGGCACCTCCTCCGCCATCGACTTCGCCAAGTGGCTGGAGGCGCACGGCCTGGCGCTGGCCGCGCCGCCCTTCCGCGCGCTCTTCGCGTGGCTGGCCGCGCGCGACCTGTCGTGGGCGCAGGAGCTGTGCATCTACCTGTTCATCTGGATGGCGAAGTTCGGCGCCGCCTACGGTGTGCGCACCGGCATCCACGTGGGCGTGGACGTGCTGGTGCGGCGCATGGAGGCCCGGCGCGCGCGCAAGGTGGTCCTGTTCGGCCTGCTCGCGGGCGCCTTCTTCACCGCCACCATCGCCCGGTTCGGCTTCCACTTCGTCGAAGGCGTGTGGGATTCCGGCAGCCGCTCCAACGACCTCGAGGCGCCGATGTGGTTCGTGTACCTCGCGATCCCGCTCGGCTCGGCGCTCATGTGCTTCCGCTTCCTGCAGGCCGCCTGGCAGTTCGGCCGTTACGGCACGCTGCCGCACCACGACGAGGCGCACGTGGAAGGCGTGGACGCCGAGGCGACGCCCGAGCCGCTGCGCGCCGGCGCGCCGGGGCAGGGCCGCGCCGGCCGCGGCGCCGTGCTCGGCTGGGTGCTGCTGGCGCTGCCCTTCCTGCTGCTCGGAGTCGGGCTGCTGGCGAAGTACGGGGTGGTGCACTCGGGTGGCGGCGTGCGCTCCGCGGTGGTGTTCGGCCTGCTGCTGTCGCTGATGCTCACCGGCATGCCGATCTCGATCGCGCTGGGCCTGACGGTGCTGTCGTTCATGTTCCTGCTCACCGACGTCTCGCTCGACTCGGTAGCGATGAAGCTGTTCACCGGGATCGAGAGCTTCGAGATCATGGCGATCCCGTTCTTCATCCTGGCCGGCAACTTCCTCACCCATGGCGGCGTGGCGCGGCGGATGATCGAGTTCGCCACCTCGCTGGTGGGGCACTGGCACGGCGGCCTCGGGCTGTCGGCGGTGCTGGCGTGCGCCTTGTTCGCCGCCGTGTCGGGCTCCTCACCCGCCACTGTCGTGGCGATCGGCTCCGTGCTGATCCCGGCGATGGTGGCGCAGGGTTATCCGCGCCGCTTCGGTGCCGGCGTGGTCACCACCAGCGGCGCGCTCGGCATCCTGATCCCGCCCTCGATCGCGATGGTGCTGTACTCGGTGTCGACCAACACCTCGGTGGGCAAGCTGTTCGTGGCCGGCGTGGTGCCAGGGGCGTTGCTGGCCACGATGCTGGGCCTGACGACCTGGTACCGCGCCTGGCGCAACGGCTACCCGCGCATGCAGCGCGCGCCCTGGCCGCGCCGCGTGCGGGCCGGGCGCGAGTCGTTCTGGGGCCTGATGCTGATCGTGATCGTGCTGGGCGGCATCTATTCCGGCCTGTTCACGCCCACCGAGGCGGCGGCGGTGAGCGCGGTGTACGCGTTCGCGATCGCGGTGT
>NZ_DASSVG010000710.1:0-3109 GCF_035706265.1 Ramlibacter sp.
CATGGGCTTCTGCTTCTTCAACAATGTCGCGGTGGCAGCGCTCTACGCACTGGAGCGGCACGGCCTGCAGCGCGTGGCGGTGGTCGACTTCGACGTGCACCACGGCAACGGCACCGAGGACATCCTCTCGGGCGACGAGCGCGTGCTGATGGTGGGCATCTTCCAGCATCCCTTCTATCCCTACAGCGGCACCGATCCGAAGGCGGACAACATGGTCAACGTGCCGGTGCCCGCCTTCACGCGCGGCCCCGCCATCCGCGAGATCGTCGACACGCTGTGGCTGCCGCGGCTGGAGGAGTTCAGGCCGGAGATGATCTTCATCAGCGCCGGCTTCGACGCCCACCGCGAGGACGATCTCGGCCAGCTCGGGATGGTGGAGGCCGACTACGCCTGGATCACGCAGAAGATCCGCGAGGTGGCCCGACGCCATGCCAAGGGCCGCATCGTGTCCTGCCTGGAGGGCGGCTACAACCTGAGTGCCCTGGGCCGCAGCGTGGAGGCGCACGTGCGGGCGCTGGCCGATGTCTGAGCCCGCCCTGCTCGAAAGCCGCGACGCCCGCGGCGTCGTCACGCTGACCATGAACCGGCCGGCGAGCTTCAACGCCCTGTCGGAGGAGATGATCGCCGCCGTGCAGTCCGCGCTCGACCGCCTGGGCGGCGACGAGGGCGTGCGGGTGGTGGTGCTCGCCGCCGCCGGCAAGGCCTTCTGCGCCGGCCACAACCTGAAGGAAATGATCGCGCGGCCGGAGCTGGCCTACTACCAGCAGTTGTTCGCGCAGTGCAGCCGCATGATGCTGGCGATCCAGAAGCTGCCGGTGCCGGTGATCGCGCGCGTGCAGGGCATCGCCACCGCGGCCGGCTGCCAGCTGGTGGCGCAGTGCGACCTCGCCGTCGCATCCACCGAAGCGCGCTTCGCGGTGAGCGGCGTCAACTACGGCCTGTTCTGCTCCACCCCCAGCGTGCCGCTGCTGCGCAACGTGCCGGCCAAGCAGGCGATGGAGATGCTGGTCACCGGCGAATTCATTTCGGCGCAGGAGGCGCAGGCGCGCGGGCTGGTGAACCACGCGGTGGCGCCCGACCAGGTCGATGCCGAGGTCGAACGGCTGCTCGCGAGCATCCTGGCCAAGCCGCGTCTCGCGCTCGCCATGGGCAAGGAACTGTTCTACCGCCAGCGCGAAATGGGCATCGAGGCGGCGTACCAGCTGGCGGCGCAGACCATGGCCGCGAACATGATGGACGGCTGCGCCCTGGAGGGCGTGAGCGCGTTCGCCGAGAAGAGAAAGCCGAACTGGACCCGATGAACGGGCTCGCGCCCGGCGGGGGCATCGCAGAACTGGAGCGCCTGCTCTTCGCGCTGGATCCTGGCGCGGCGGCGTGGGAGCTGGCCACCCTGGCGGCCAGCCTGCTGGTCGCCTTCGGCGTGAGCTGGCTGGTCGGCCGCGACCGGCGCGGCGACTCGGTGTGGTTCGGCCGAGCCCTCGTCGACGGCCTGCTGTTCCCGCTGCTGGCGCTGGCCCTCACCTACACCGCTTCCCTGGTCGAAGGCCGCTTCCAGCCGGTGCCGCTGCTGCGCATCGCGGTGCCGGTGCTGGTGGCGCTGGCCGGCATCCGGCTGCTCGCGCGCGTGTTCACGCTGGTCTTTCCCCGGTCGGCGATGGCGCGGCTGGTGGAGCGCCTGTTCTCCTGGATCGCGTGGATCGCCGCGGCGCTGTGGATCCTGGGCCTGCTGCAGCCCGTGATGGCGGAGATGGAGAAGATCAGCTTCGCCTTCGGCAAGTCGCAGGTGAGCCTGCTCACCATCGTGCAGGGCGTGCTGTCCTCCGGCCTGGTGCTGGTGCTGGCGCTGTGGGTCTCGGCGGCGCTGGAGCGCAAGGTGCTGCACGAGGCCGTGGCCGACCTGTCGCTGCGCAAGGTGGCGAGCAACGCGATCCGCGCCGTGCTGCTGACGGTCGGCTTCCTGTTCGCGCTGTCGGCCGTGGGCGTGGACCTCACGGCGCTCTCGGTGCTGGGGGGCGCGCTGGGCGTGGGCATCGGCTTCGGCCTGCAGAAGCTGGCGGCCAACTACGTGAGCGGCTTCGTGATCCTGGCCGAACGGAGCCTGCGCATCGGCGACACCGTGCGGGTGGACAATTTCGAGGGCATCGTGGCGGACATCAAGACCCGCTACACGCTGATCCGCTCGCTGGGCGGCCGCGAGTCGGTGGTCCCCAACGAGATGCTGATCACGCAGCGCATCGAGAACCTGTCGCTCGCGGATCCCCGGGTGCTGCTGTCCACCGACGTGGCGGTGAGCTACGAGGCGGACGTCGAGCAGGTGCGCACGATCCTGCTGGAGGCCGCGCGCGGCGTGCCGCGGGTGATGGCCGAGCCGGGGCCCTCGGTGCAGCTGGTGCGCTTCGGCGCCGACGGCCTGGAGTTCCGCCTGGCCTTCTGGATCGAGGATCCGCAGAACGGCTCCGGCGGCGTGCTCTCCGCCGTGAACATCCGCATCCTGGCGGGGCTGCGGGCGGCGAAGATCGACATCCCCTATCCGCAGCGGGTGGTGCACCTGCGCACGCAGGTCACTTCATCAGGGACGGCAGCCACAGACTGAGTTGCGGGAAGGCGATCAGCACGCCCAGCATCCCGACCATCACCAGCACGAAGGGCCAGCAGCCGCGGAAGATCTGCCCCAGGCCGACGCCCGGCAGCAGCGAGTTGATCACGAACAGGTTCATGCCCACCGGCGGCGAGATCAGGCCGATCTGCACGATCATCACGATCAGCACGCCGAACCACACCGGGTCGAATCCCAGCGAGGTGACGATGGGGAAGAACAGCGGGATGGTCAGCAGCACCATCGTCAGTTCCTCCATCACGGTGCCCAGCACCACGTAGATCGCCATCATCGCCACCACGATCATGGTGGGCGAGAGGCCCAGGTGCGTGATCCAGTCCTTGAGGTCGCCGGGCAGGGTGGTGAAGTTGACGAAGTTGGCGAACAGCGTGGCCGCGATCAGCAGCGTGAACAGCATGGCCGTGGTGCGGGCCGATTCCACCAGCACCTCGAACAGGCTGCGCCAGGTGAGCATGCGCCGCAGCCAGGCGAACAGGAAGGCGCCGGCCGCGC
>NZ_DASSVG010000711.1:0-18424 GCF_035706265.1 Ramlibacter sp.
CGGCTCGCCGCCAGCCCCGCGGCCCCCGACAGGGCGAGCACCGCGGCCAGCACGCCGGCGCTGGCCCAGCCCAGGAAGCCGGTGGTCCCGAGCAGGAAGGACTGCATGCTGCGCAGCAGCTCGGGCGCCAGGAAGATCACCAGCGAGGCCAGCGCACCGAACACCATGCCGACGATCACGCCCGCCAGCAGCAGGCGCAAGGTGTGCTGCACGCCGCGCGCCAGCGCCAGCGTGATCGCCACCGCCGCCAGCGCGCCGGCGAAGGCTGCGCCCGTGAGCCCCAGCGAGGTGATCCAGGCGGCCGCCGGCGCGGTGCCGAGCAGCACCAGCAACAGGGCGACGCCGAGGGCCGCGCCGGTGGCGCTTCCGAGCAGGTAGGGGTCCGCCAGCGGATTGCGGAACAGCCCCTGCGCCACCGCACCCGCCAGGCCCAGCAAGGCGCCCGCGAGCCACGCGCCCAGGGTGCGCGGCAACCGGATCTCCCACAGGATGGTCAGGCCGGCGCCGGTCTCGTCCAGCAGCGGCTCCCATCCCATGCTGCCCACGGCGACGCCCAGGGCCAGCAGGCCGGCACTGGCGGCCAGCAGCCAGGCCGCGAGGGTGCCGGCCGCGCGCGGCACCGCCGTCATCGGCCGGGGCTCCCGTCGGCCAGGCGCCCTTCCAGGCAGTCGGCCAGCAGGTGCGCAGCGGCGCCGAGACGCGGGCCGGCGCGCATCAGCACGTTCATCTGCTCGGGATCGAGCGCGCAGACGCGATTGCGGCGCAGCGCCTCGATGCGCTGCCAGCCGGGACGCGTGCGCAGGCCGGCGGCATCGCTGCGCTCCACGATGATCACCTGCGGGTCGGCCCGCACCACGAACTCGGGATTGATCTTGGGAAAGGGCCCGAGCGTGGCGGGCACGATGTTCTCCGCGCCCAGCCGCACCAGCAGCTCGCCGATGAAGGAGCTTTCGCTGGCCGCGAAGGGCGTGCTGCCGACCTCCACGTACACGCGCAGGCCGCGCAGCCGCGCCGGCAGCTTGCGCGCGGCCACCTGCACCTCGCGGTTGATGTCCTGCCACACGAGATCCGGGTCGCCGGCCTGCAGCACGGGCCCCAGCACCTGCAGCACGCGCCGCACGTCGCGCAGCGTGCGCGGCTCCAGCGCCAGCACGGGCAGGCGCAGGCCCTGCAGGCGCGGCAGCGCCCGCGACGACAGGGGCACCAGCACCAGGTCGGGCTGCAGCGCCACGATCGCCTCCACCCGCGCGTCCTCCAGCCCGCCCACGTGCGGCAGCGCGAGCACCGAAGGCGGCCAGCTGGAATAGTCGTCGACGCCGACCAGCCGGTCGCAGGCGCCGAGCGCGCAGACGGTTTCGGTCAGCGAGGGCATCAGCGAGACGATGCGCTGCGGCGGCCGCGCGATGTCGACCCGCATGCCGCGGTCGTCGATGATTTCCACGGCCTGCGCCGCCGCCGCCAGCAGGAACAGCAGCGCGGCCAGCAGGACGGCGACCAGCGGACGTTCACGCATGCCTCAGGCCCCACTCCATCACGATGCGATGCATTTGCTCGACGCCGTCGGTCAGCGCCGCCGGCCCGGGCTGCAGGATAGCGGCGGACTTGATTTCGAACAGCTGGCGATCCCTGACGGCGGCCAGCGCATCCCAGCCGGGCCGCGCCGCCACCTGCTCGGGCCGGAACTTCTTGCCGCACCAGGAGCCGATCACGATGTCGGGCTGGCGGCGCACGATCTCGGCCGGGTCGGCGACGATGCGGTCGCGGCCCAGCGGCTGCCGCGCGAGCTCGGGGAAGATGTCCTCCCCGCCCGCGATGGCGAGCAGCTCCGAGACCCAGCGGATCGCGCTGATGTGCGGATCGTCCCACTCCTCGAAGAACACGCGCGGGCGGCGCGGCAGGCTGCGCGCCGCGGCCTCGATCTCGAGCAGGCGGGCGCGCATGCGCTCCAGCTGCGCGAGCCCTTCGGCGGCACGCCCGACCGTCGCCGCCACCTGGTACATCATCGAGAAGATCTCGTCGACGCTGCGCTGGTTGAAGATGGTGACCTGCACGCCGCGCCGCACCAGCTCGGAAGCGATGTCGGCCTGCAGGTCGGAGAAGCCGAACACGCAGTCCGGCTGCAGCGCGAGGATCCGCTCGATCTTCGCCGAGAGGAAGGCGCTGACCCTGGGCTTTTCCTGCCGCGCGCGCGGCGGCCGCACGGTGTAGCCCGAGATCCCGACGATGCGCGCCTCCTCGCCGAGCAGGTACAGCCACTCGGTGGTCTCCTCGGTGAGGCAGACGATGCGGCGCGGGCCGCGCGGGATCTCGAGCCGGTTCACTTCTTCATTGCCTCACAACGGGGGTTGCCAGCGTACGCCGACGAACACGCCCCGGCCGGCCTGCCGGTAGCCGAAGGCGGTCTCGTAGTCGCGGTCGAACACGTTTTCCACGCGGCCGAACAGCTTCACCTGGGGCGACACGGTATACGAAGCCGTGAGGTCCAGCACGCCGTAGCCGGCCAGCCGCACCGGCACGCCGCGGAAACGGTCCGCCCGGTCGCCGCTGAAGCGCAGCTGGCCGCCCCATTGCCAGGGGCCGCGCTCGCGCGTCATGGCGACATGCCCGAACACCCGCGCGCGGCGCACCAGGCGCTCGTCGGTATCGAGGTCGCGCGGGTCCTGCGCGGTGAGTCCCGCGCGCACGCCGTAGTCCAGCACGCGGCCGGCATAGGCCAGCTCCAGCCCGCGGTTGCGCGCCCGCCCGATGTTGATCGTGTGGAAGGCGGCGTCGAGGCCGATCAGGTCTTGGAAGCGGTTCTGGAACAGCGTCGCGCGCAGCTCCTGGCCGTTGCGCGCGTACTGCAGGCCGAGCTCCGCCGAGCGCACGCTTTCCGGCCGCAGGTCGGGGTTGCCGATGCCGAAGGGGAAGAACAGGTCGTTGAAGCTCGGCGCGCGGAAGCCGGTGGAGGCGGACACGCTGGCGCGCCACGCTTCGGTGAACTGGTAACCGTAGGCGGCGAGCCAGGTGTTGGCGCTGCCGAAGTCGCTGTAGCGGTCGCGCCGCGCGTTCAGCTGCAGCTGGTGCGGGCCGTGGGCCAGGGTGTAGCCCACGCGCGCGCTGTCGACGTTGCGGTGGTCGCGGTCGTAGGCGGTGTCGCTGGCGATGCGCTGGCGGGTGTGCTCGAGGCCGGCGGTGACGTGGTGGCCGGGGGCGGCCTCCCAGTCGGCGGCCAGCTGCGCGCCGTCGGAGCGCGAGTTCACGAAGAAGGGAAAGGCCGCCTCGTTGGCGTCGAGCTTGTCCACGGCGCGCGTGAGCGCCGCCTCCACCTGCAGCGTGGGCGCGACGCGGAAGCGCCCTTCGAGCGTTCCCACCTGCTCGACGAAGCGCGAGGAATCGCGCTGGGCCGGCGGCCCGAACTCGTCGTCGAACTCGAGCCGGCCGCGCGCATCGCGCAGCTTCAGCCCGAGCGAGTGGGCGCCGAGGTCCTGCGTGAGGGCCACCGAAGCCGCGCGGCGCCGGTAGCCGTCGCGGTCGGGGTTGGTGCCCGGGCGCTCCTCCTGCTTGATGGCGTTGAAGCCGCGGTCCCGCAGCCCTTCGACGGTGGCGCGCAGGCCGGTGCCGGAAGCCAGCTTCACCGAGCCGGTGGCGCTCGCGTCCACCAGCCCGCGGGAGCCGGCCTGCACGCTCACCGCCGCGAACGGCGTGGCCGTGGGCTGGCGCGTGAAGACCTGGATCACGCCGCCGATCGCGGCGCTGCCGTAGAGGCTGGAGACGTTGCCGCGCACGACCTCGATGCGCTCGACGTCGGCCAGCGGGATGTGCTCCAGCGCCGGCAGGCCGAAGTTGAGGTTGTTGATCGGCACGCCGTCCACCAGCACCAGCGTGTGGCGCGGCTCGGCGCCGCGCAGGAAGGCGCCGGCGACGCTGCCCTGCCCGCCGGTCTGGCTGAACTCGGCGCCGGCGACGCGGCGCAGCAGCGTGGGCAGGTCGGGCGTCTGGGCCTGCTCGATCTCGCGCCGCGTGATCAGCGTCGTCGCGGGCAGTGCGTCCTGCACCGCCTGCTCGGTGCGGGCGGCGGAGACGACGACTTCGCGCAGCGTGGGTTGGGCGGACGCGCCGCAGGCGGCCAGGGTCAAGGCCAGCGGCAGGCCGGCACGGAAAACCAGTTTCTTCGGAACCATTTTCGGGAATCGATGTGCATGCCCGCGCCGGCTTCCCCGCCTGCGCACTGGGCGTCACGGCCCGCGCCTTGCGGCATGCGGGCCACCGCGTTGGCCGGTATCCGGGCTGGCGGAAGGACTCGCGTCGCCTTCCCAGGCCGCCGTGTCGAGCGGGTCCCAGTGGCTTTCGATGACGTGAGTGGCGGGCGTGCCGCGGCGCGGGCCCATCGGGCCGCTGCGCCGCCGGGCGCGTCCCGCCTCCGCTTACCGTTGCGGGGGCAGCGCAGGTTGGCCTTCCGCGCGTTGCGCGGCGGGCGCCCTGCTTCCCGTTGAACTGCGGCATGCGAACCACACCGCGAGCACCAACCCCGTGATTCTAGAGCGGCGGCGGACACAAAACCCTACAATCCGCGCCATGGCCAACGGCTCCCAGATCGACCAACTCGTCGAACGCGTCGAGCGCCTGCTCGTACGCTACGAGGAGCTCCAGCGCACCAACACGCTGCTGGCCGAACAGGTGGAGCTGCTCACGCAGGAGCGCGATTCGCTGAAGTCGCGCCTCTCCGCGGCCCGCGCACGCGTCGACGCACTGCTCGAACGCCTGCCCGATCTCAACACGCCCGCATGAAGCAGCTCGAAGTCCAGATCATGGGCCAGAGCTACCTGCTCGGGTGCCCCGAAGGCGGCGAGCAGCGCCTGCTCGAAGCGGTGGAGAAGGTCGACACCGCGATGTGCCGCATCCGCGACGCCGGCAAGGTGAAGGCGCGCGACCGCATCGCGGTGCTCGCGGCGCTGAACATCGCCTTCGACAGCAGCGGCAAGCCCGCGCAGCCGCCGCTGCAGGCCGCGAGTTTCGCCAACGGCGACAGCACCGCCACCAGCATGCGCAACCTCGCCGACGACGTGAAGCTCGCGCAACTGCTCGTGCGCCTGGACCAGGCGCTCGGCGACGACGGCCGCTTGATCTGAGATCCTGAACACCCAACTGCCGGACGCAGAGGACGCAAAGGGTACGCAAAGGACGCGAAAGAAAACCTTCTGAAGGTTTCTTTCTCCCTTTTGCGTCCTCTGCGTATCTTTCGCGTCCTCTGCGTCCGGCTGTTCCGGCAGCCTTCCCGACGACGCAAAGCAGTTGAGCTTCGCCGCTTCGTTGTCAAGCCCGAAATTCCTTGCGACTTCACGCAGGCATTGCACGCACGCGCGATTTGGGGCCTAGAATGGCTTCCGTCTGCAGTGCGTATCGGGCTTTATATTTCCTTGAACCAATGCTCATTGAGCACGGGCTTGGAAGATCGCCTGGGGGGCGTGAACGTCTCGCGTCAGATGATCCCAACCCCAACGCTGACCTCGCCCACCTGAACCCCGGTTCAGGATGCGGTCCGGTGGCACTACAGACACCTTTTTCCAGCCGGCCGCCTCGCGCGGCCGGTTCCATTTCGGCCGGTGCCTTGCGCGGCTGAGCCACAATGGCGGTGCGGCCCGCCGCATGCGCGCGGGCCGCGCGCGCGACGCAACGCGCGCGACAACAACAATGCTGCTGCAACCCGTCCTGATCCTCGAACTGCTGCTGGCCGGCGTCGGCGCCGGCCTGCTCTCCGGCCTGCTGGGCATCGGCGGCGCCATGGTGCTGGTGCCGGTGCTCACCTTCGTGCTGGCGCACTCGGGCGTGCCCGCGGAATACACGGTGAAGATGGCCGTGGCCACGTCGCTCGCCACCATCATGTTCACGTCGATGTCCTCGGTGCGCGCGCACCATCGCCGCGGCGCCGTGCGCTGGGAGATCGCGCGCGTGCTCGCGCCCGGCATCGTGGTGGGCTCGCTCGCCGGCGCGCAGGTGGCGGTGGCGCTGCCCGCGAAGGCGCTGGGCATCCTGTTCGCGGTCTTCATCGCCTTCTCCGCCACGCAGATGCTGCTCGATCGCAAGCCCAAGGCGAGCCGCACCCTGCCCGGCCCGGCGGCCACCTTCGGCGTCGGCATCGTGATCGGCCTGCTGTCGGCGCTGGTCGGCGCCGGCGGCGCCTTCGTCTCCGTGCCTTTCATGACCTGGTGCAACGTCAAGATCCACGAAGCCGTGGCAACCTCGGCCTCGCTGGGCTTCCCGATCGCGCTGGCGGGCACGATCGGCTACATGTGGGCCGGCCGCGACCTCGCGCACGCTCCGCCGGGCTCGATCGGCTACATCTTCGTGCCTGCGCTGGCGATCATCGCGCTGGCCAGCATGACCCTGGCGCCCCTCGGGGCCCGCATCGCCCACGGCATGGAGATCCGCCCGCTGAAGCGGATCTTCGCCGTGGTTCTCTACTGCATCTCGGCGTACTTCCTCCTGCGCTGACCTCGGAACACCATGGCCCGCATCGCCTTCATCGGACAACAGGAATTCGGCAAGGCCGTCCTCGAAGCCTTCATCGCCCGCGGCGACACCATCGCCGGCGTGTTCTGCGTTCCCGACAAGCC
Organism: Ramlibacter sp.; assembly: GCF_035706265.1. GTDB lineage: Bacteria > Pseudomonadota > Gammaproteobacteria > Burkholderiales > Burkholderiaceae_C > Ramlibacter. The sequence continues at coordinate 6,597 of NZ_DASSVG010000711.1, forward strand.
CGGCGCGAAGCCGGACGCGCTGAAGGCCGACGCGCTGGCGCTGGGGCTGCAGGTGTTCACCTTCGCCAGCCTGCGCAGCCCCGAGGCCGAGGCGGCCATGCGCTCGCTCGATGCCGACATCGGCATCATGGCCTACGTGCTGCAGTTCGCGCCGCAGTCCTTCGTCGACATCCCGAAGCACGGCACGATCCAGTTCCATCCCTCGCTGCTGCCGCTGCACCGCGGCCCGTCGTCCATCAGCTGGCCGATCGCGCTCGGCGCGAAGAAGACGGGCCTGACCATCTTCCGCCCCACCGACGGCCTCGACGAAGGCCCGGTGGTGCTGCAGAAGACCTGCGAGATCGGCCCCGACGAGACGCTGGGCGAGGTCTACTTCAACAAGCTGTTCCCGCTCGGCGTGGCGGCCCTGCTCGAGGCCACCGACCTCGTGCTGGCCGGCCGGCACGAGGAGCGGGTGCAGGACGAGACCGGGGCGACCTACGAAGGCTGGATGCACGACGAGGAGGCCGAGATCCACTGGCCCGGCCACGTCGACACGATCTACAACCTGATCCGCGCCTGCAACCCGGCGCCGGGCGCCTGGATGCTGCTCGATGGCGTGAAGGTGCGCGTGTACGACTGCCGCAAGCACGTGGTGGGGCGCTACGTGTCGCGCGGCCACAAGCCCGGCGACGTGGCCGGCGTGAGCGACGATTCGATCGTGATCTGGGCCCAGGGCGGCCTGATCGAGATCCTGAAGCTGCGCCCCGAGGGCGGCGGCAAGATGGGCGCCGGCGAGTTCGCGCGCCAGCGCGGCCTGCCTATCTCGGACGCGTGGCGGTCCTGGGTGCGGCCAGGCGCGACGACCTGATCCCGAGCGTCTGGTCGATCAGCGCGGCGCCGTCGGCCAGCAGGAAGTTCTTGAACGCCTGCGCCACCGGCGGCAGGCGCTTGGTGCGCCGGTGCACCACGTACCAGTTCAGCATCAGCGGAAAGCCCTGCACGTCCAGGATGCAGAGGCTGCCGGACTGCAGCTCGCGGCTGACGGTGTGGGCGGACAGGAAGCTCACGCCCATGCCCGCGATCACGGCCTGCTTGATGGTTTCGGTGCTGCGGATCTCCAGCGCCACGTTGAGCCCCGCGAGCTGGGCGCCGAAGCCGTCGACCATCGAGTTCCAGGTGTCGGAGCCCTTCTCGCGGACGACGAAAGGCTCGCGGATCACGCGCGCCACCGAGATGCGCTGCGTCTTCGCCAGCGGATGGCCCGGGGCCGCCACCACGACGTAGGGGTGCGGCGCGAAGGGCTCGGCCACCGTGTCCTCGTCTTCCGGCGGCCGCACCATCACCGCCAGGTCGGTCACGTTGTCGCGCATCTGCGCCAGCAGTTCCTCGCGGTTGCAGACGCCGAAGTTGAGCGTCACGCCCTCGTGCCGTTGCGCGAATGCGACCAGCAGGCGGGGAAAGAAATAGTCGCCCGCGCTGATCACGGAGACGTTCAGCCGCCCGCCGGAGACGCCCTTGTACTGGGCCATCGCCTCCTCGGCCTCCTGGAACTTCTGGATGATCTCGCGGCTGGACTGCAGCATCTGCGCCCCCGCCGGCGTGAGGTGGATCTTCTTGCCGAGCTGCTCGAACAGCGGCAGCCCGGCGTGCTCCTGGAGCTTGCGCACCTGCGTCGAGACGGCCGGCTGGGTGAGGTGCAGCTCCTCGGCGGCACGCGAGAAGCTGCGGTGGCGCGCCACCGCTTCGAAGACCTTCAGCTGGCGCAGGGTGGCGTTCTTCATGGCCTGCGGATCATAAGCGAGACATGATGGAATCCATCAAATACTTTCACTATCATTGATCGTATCCGGCGCCTAGAGTGCACTCCATCGCCCCACGAAAGGAGATCGCGATGCGCCAGCAGACCTTGCCCACCCGGGCCGCGCCCAGCGCGCCCATCTACACCGCCGACGAGGAACTGGACCTCTCCTGCGCCTGGGAGCCGGCGCGCCACGGCGAAGGCCGCGAGGCGCTGCGCGCCTACGTCCAGAAGGAGCTGCCGCACCTGCTGCGCTCCTACGATCCGGAATTCCTGCTCGACGCCGTCGAACGCAGCCGCGCCCGCGGCCAGGGTGGCCGCTGAAAGTTTCCTTGCCTGGTCTTCTTCGTCCCTCTTCGCGGCGCCCGGTGCGCCGCGTTTTCATTGGGAGCGACAAGTTTTCACGCGCATGCGCAACCCCCCGGACTTTCCCTAGACGCGGGATCTCCTTTTTGAAAAATTGACCGCAGTCAAGAGAATTCAGGGGTGCATCGCCGGACTATCGCCCGCGGTCCCGCGAATCGTCAGTGCACAGTCAGCCGGCGCGGGCGGGGCAACAACACACAGGAGACAACGCGTGAAGTCAAGCAAGTTCATGATCCGCATGACGGTCGGTGTCGCTGCCGCGGCTTCCGCCGCGCTGTTCGCGGCTCCCGCCCTCGCGGCGTGGGAACCGGCGAAGCCGGTCGAATTCATCGTGCCGGCCGGCACCGGCGGCGGTGCCGACCAGATGGCCCGCCTGATCCAGGGCGTCGTCGTCAAGCACAACCTGATGAAGCAGCCGCTGGTGGTGGTCAACAAGTCGGGCGGCGCCGGCGCCGAGGGCTTCCTCGACGTGAAGAACTCCAAGGGCGATCCGCACAAGATCGTCGTGACGCTGTCGAACCTGTTCACCACGCCGCTGGCCACCGGCGTGCCGTTCAACTGGCGCGACATGACGCCGGTGTCGATGATGGCGCTGGACAACTTCGTGCTGTGGGTCAACGCGGAGACGCCCTACCAGAACGCGAAGGACTACCTGGCCGCCGCCAAGGCCGCCGGCCCGGGCAAGATCAAGATGGGCGGCACCGGCTCCAAGCAGGAGGACCAGATCCTCACCGTGGGCCTCGAGAAGGCCACCGGCGCCAAGTTCGTCTACATCCCCTTCAAGGGCGGCGGTGAGGTCGCCGTGCAGCTGGTGGGCAAGCACGTGGACTCCACGGTGAACAACCCGATCGAGGCCGTGGCCCAGTGGCGCGCCGGCAAGCTGCGCCCGCTGTGCGTGTTCGACGGCGAGCGCATGCCCTACAAGGCCAAGATCACCGACACCATGGCCTGGGGCGACATCCCCACCTGCAAGGAAGCGGGCGTGCCCACCGAGTACACGATGCTGCGCGGCATCTTCATGCCGCCCGGCGTCACCGCGGACCAGAAGCAGTTCTACGTCGACCTGCTGAAGAAGGTGCGCGAGACGCCCGAGTGGAAGGACTACATGGAGAAGGGTGCGTTCAACCAGAGCTACATGGATGGCGACGCCTTCACCCAGTGGCTCGGCAAGGCGGAGCAGACCCACCGCGAGCTGATGAAGGAAGCCGGCTTCCTCGCGAAGTAAGGCAGTGCACGACGCCCCCGCATGCCGGGGGCGTCGCGCTTTCGCAGTTCCCGTTTCGTAGAACGATTCACGCATTGGCCGGATGTCACGGCAGGAGACAAGCGCAATGGAGATCACACAACAGCCCGAAGCAGAGGAGCGTACGGGCGTCCCCACGTTCGCGGTAGAGGCCGGAGTGGCCGCCCTGGTGCTTCTGATGGGCGTCGTCATCGCGGTGGCCAGCTGGAAGCTCGGCGCCGGCTGGATGAGCGACGGCCCCGGCGCGGGCTACTTCCCGTTCTACATCGGCATGATCCTGTGCGTCTCCGGTGCCGGCACGCTGTACCAGGCGCTGTTCGGCAAGAAGCGCAACACCGAGATCTTCGTCGACGGCGAACAGATCCGCCGCGTGCTGGTGGTGCTGATCCCGGCCGGGGTCTTCGTCGGCGCGATCCAGCTGCTCGGGATGTACGTGGCCTCGGCGATCTACATCGCCGGCTTCATGATCTTCCTCGGCAAGTTCTCGCGGGTGAAGAGCGTGCTGCTGGCGCTGACGATGTCCGCCATCTTCTTCGCGATGTTCGAAGTCTGGTTCAAGGTCCCGCTGCACAAGGGCCTGCTGGACCCGCTCGCCTTCCTCGGCTACTGATCTCCACGAACCAGGCTACGGACTTCCCGTCATGACCGAACTCAGTGCTCTGTTCCATGGTTTCAGCGTCATCCTGACGCCGATGAACATGCTGCTCATGCTGGTGGGCATCACGCTCGGCGTGCTCATCGGCGTGCTTCCGGGGCTCGGGGGCGCCAACGGCGTCGCCATCCTGCTGCCGCTCACCTTCACGATGTCGCCCACCTCGGCGATCATCATGCTGTCCTGCATCTACTGGGGCGCGCTCTTCGGCGGCGCCATCACCTCGGTGCTGTTCAACATCCCGGGCGAGCCCTGGTCGGTGGCCACCACCTTCGACGGCTACCCGATGGCGCAGAAGGGACAGGCGGGCCAGGCCCTCACGGCGGCCTTCACCTCCTCCTTCGTCGGCGCCTTCGTCGCGGTGCTGATGATCACCTTCATGGCCCCGCTGGTCGCGAAGTTCGCCCTCAAGTTCGGCCCGCCCGAGTTCTTCTCGGTCTACCTGCTCACGTTCTGCAGCTTCGTGGGCATGGGCAAGGGCTCGCCGTTCAAGATCCTGGCCTCGATGGCGATCGGCTTCGGCCTCGCCGCCGTCGGCATGGACACGGTGACGGGCCAGCTGCGCCTGACCTTCGGCTTCGAGGAGCTGATGCGCGGCTTCGACTTCCTGATCGCGGTGATCGGCCTGTTCGGCATCGGCGAGATCCTGCTGTCGATGGAGGAAGGCCTGGCCTTCTCCGGCAAGTCGGCCAAGATCAATCCCAAGGTGGTGCTGCAGACCTGGGCCGAGCTGCCCCGCTACTGGATGACGTCGGTGCGCAGCTCACTGGTGGGCATGTGGATGGGCGTCACCCCCGGCGGCGCCACGCCGGCCTCCTTCATGAGCTACGGGCTGGCGAAGAAGATGTCCAAGCAGGGCGCCGCCTTCGGCACCGGCAGCATCGAAGGCGTCGTGGCGCCCGAGACGGCCGCCCACGCCGCCGGCACGAGCGCCCTGCTGCCGATGCTGGCGCTGGGCATCCCCGGCTCGCCGACGGCCGCCGTGCTGCTGGGCGGCCTGCTGATCTGGGGCCTGCAGCCCGGTCCGCTGCTGTTCGTCGAACAGAAGGATTTCGTCTGGGGCCTGATCGCCTCGATGTACCTGGGCAACCTGGCCGGCCTGATCGTGGTGCTGACCACCGTGCCGCTGTTCGCCTCCATCCTGCGCATCCCGTTCTCGATCATCGCCCCGGTGATCGTGGTGATCTGCGCGATCGGCGCCTTCACCGTGCACAACGCGATGATGGACGTGTGGCTGATGGTGCTGTTCGGCGTCGTGGGCTACGTCTTCAAGAAGCTCGACTACCCGCTGGCGCCGCTGGTGCTGGCCCTGGTGCTGGGCGACAAGGCGGAGGATTCGTTCCGCCAGGCCATGCTGCTGTCGCAGGGCGACCTGTCGATCATGGTGTCCAACCCGCTGGTGGGCACCATCACCGGCCTGGCGCTGGTCCTGCTGTTCTGGCCGCTGATCGCGAAGGCCATCCACAAGCTGCGCCCGCCCAAGGGCAGCAACTTCGCGGCCGAACAGCCGGTCGACTGAGCGCCGCCAGCCAGAGGAGGGATCATTCATGCCCGTGATTGCATTGACCCAGGAAATGGGCTCGCTGGCCAAGGACGTCGCCGAGCGCGTGGCACAGCTCGCCGGCCTGGCCGTGATGCGCAACGAGGTGATGGAGAACGTGGCCGGGCGCATGAACGTGCCGCCCAGCCTCGTGCGCCGCGTGCGCGAAGGCAAGGCCGGCCTCGTGGAGCGCCTCACCACCGACAAGCAGCAGTTCGCCCTCTACACCGAGGAGGAGATCCTGCACCAGGCCGCGCGCGGCAACGTGGTGCTGCGCGGCTGGGGCGCCACCTGCGTGCTGCGCGGCGTGCCGCACGTGGTGCGGGTGCGCGTCACGCGCTCCTTCGATGCCCGCGTGCAGTGGGTGATGGACGACCTGGGAACGGACGACCGCGCCCAGGCCGAAGCCGAGGTGCGCCGCAGCGACAACGCGCATGCCGCGCGCATGCACGCGACCTACGGCGTCACCTGGGGCGATCCGCTGCTGTACGACCTGGTGCTCAACACCGACCGCATCTCGGTGGAGAGCGCCGCGCAGACCATCCTGCAGCTGGCCGCGCTGCCCGAATTCGAGGAGACGCCGCAGTCGCGTGAAGTGCTCGAGGGCCTGGCGCTCTCGGCGAAGGTGCGCGCCGCGCTGAAGGCCAACGATTCGACGCGGCACACCGACGTGCAGATCGATGCGCGCGAAGGCCGCGTGGTCCTGAGCGGCATCGTGGTCAACGAGCAGGAGCGCACCGAGGCCGAGCGCATCGCGAGCACGGTGGTCGGCACCGACAAGGTCGACAACCGGCTGCACCTGATGGCGATCACCCGCAAGTTCACGTACGCGAAGACGTGATTGCTCCGTCACCCCCGCGCATGCGGGGGCCCGGAAAAAGCGGCCCACGGGCCGCTTTTTCATTGCCTTCGCAATGCACTGGATCCCCGCCTGCGCGGGGATGGCAGGTTATGGTTTCCCCAATCTCTTGTTGATGCATGGCCAACCCTCATTCCAGAGGGGAAATTGAGCCTCGTCAAACAACTTTCCGTTCCAGACATTTCGAAACTGCGGGCTTTCCCGAGTTCATGACCGCGGTCAATTTTCGACCGCAAGGCGCCCTTCCAGAATGCCTCGCCCACCCGGAAAACGGCGCGGCGCAAAACCACTCTTTCATCGGCGGCAGGATCTCTGGAGGCATAGCAATGGAAAAGACAGTCGACGCGGTCGTCCCCGCGTCCGGCACGGCTGCGGGCAGCGCGCATGCGCTCGCCGGCCACGGCGCGGCATTCCGCTGGGCCCAACTCGTCATGGGCATCATCTGCATGGCGATGATCGCCAACCTGCAGTACGGCTGGACGCTGTTCGTCAATCCGATCGCGGACAAGTACCACTGGACGCGTGCGGCCATCCAGGTCGCCTTCACCATCTTCGTGCTCACCGAGACCTGGCTGGTGCCGATCGAAGGCTGGCTGGTCGACAAGTACGGCCCGCGCGTCGTCGTCATGGGCGGCGGCATCCTGGCCGGCATCGGCTGGGTGGTCAATGCCTACGCCGACACGCTGACCCTGCTCTACATCGGCGCGGCCATCGGCGGCATCGGCGCCGGCGCCGTGTACGGCACCTGCGTGGGCAACGCGCTCAAGTGGTTCCCCGACCGCCGGGGCCTGGCCGCCGGCCTCACGGCGGCCGGCTTCGGCGCCGGCTCCGCGCTGACGGTGATCCCGATCTCGGCGTACATCCAGACCCACGGCTACCAGGCGGCCTTCCTCTACTTCGGCATCGGCCAGGGCGCGATCATCTTCGTGCTCTCCTGGTTCCTGGCCCGCGCGCCCGAGCACCGCAAGATCGGCGGCGCGGCGAAGGTGCAGCAGACGCGCAGGGAATACAACCCCGGCGAGATGGTGCGCAAGCCCGTGTTCTGGGTGATGTACCTGATGTTCGTGATGGTGGCCGCGGGCGGCCTGATGGCCACGGCGCAGCTCGCGCCGATCGCCCGCGACTTCAAGATCGACGGCGTGCCGGTGAACATCATGGGCATCGTGCTGCCGGCGCTGACCTTCGCGCTGGCGATCGACCGCGTGCTCAACGGCCTGACGCGGCCCTTCTTCGGCTGGGTGTCGGACCAGATCGGCCGCGAGACCACCATGTTCATCGCCTTCGGGCTGGAAGCGGTGGGCATCCTGGCGCTGTACAAGTTCGGCAGCAACCCGGTGCTGTTCGTGATCCTCACCGGCCTGGTGTTCTTCGCCTGGGGCGAGATCTACAGCCTGTTCCCCTCCACCTGCGCCGACACTTTCGGCTCGAAGTACGCGGCGGCGAATGCCGGCCTGCTCTACACCGCCAAGGGCACGGCTTCGCTGCTGGTGCCGCTGTCTTCGGTGCTGACGGCCGCCACCGGCAGCTGGCACGCCGTGTTCATCTGCGCGAGCGTGATGAACGCCGCCGCCGCGGCCCTGGCCTGGTTCGCCCTGCGGCCGATGCGGCGCCGGATGATCGAGCAGTCCTGAAGCGGCGCTGCGGCGCCAAACGGAACGGGCGCCTCGGCGCCCGTTTCCTTTTCGCGCACATTCGCGGGTTGCGCCGGCTATTCGTAGGCTGGAGCTGAGCGCCTTCCCGAGGCGGCAGCCTCGACAAGGCCGAAGCCCAGCGCTTCGCGGCGCTCGCACATCGCTGGGCTTTCGCTTCGCTCCAGCGCCAGCCTACGAAATGCGCACCGCGGCTGAATCTAGATCTTCCCCCGCGACTTCAACCGGCTCAAGGTCTCCGCCGAAAGATTCAGGTAGGACGCCAGTTCCTTCTTCGGCAGCCGCTCCTCCAGCTCCGGATGCTTGCGCAGGAAGCGCTTCACGCGCCCGGGCGCGTCGTGCAGGTGCAGCGTGATGGTGTGCGCCATGATCTCGCTCATGTGGTGCATCACCTCGTACTCGAAAGTCTGCTTCAGGCCCGGGTGGCGCTCGATGAATGCCACCCACTCGCGCAGCGGCAGCTTGGCCACCCGCGCCTTGGTGACGCACACGATGCTGTAGGGCGCCGGCGTGCCCAGCCGCCAGGCCGCGTAGCTGGTTTCCATCTCGCCTTCGCTGGCGAAGCGCAGGATCATCTCCTTGGCCTCGCGGTTGCTTACCACGCGCTTCAGGATGCCTTCGAGGATGAAGTACTGCTCCATCTCGTGCACGCCCTGGTTCAGCAGCGCCTCGCCCTTCTGGCAATCCACCACCACGAGCAGGGGTTCGAGCTCCGCCATCTGCGCCGCCGTCATGCCCTTGAGCACGACGTTGTGCGCCAGCTGGACGCGGATCACGTTTCGTTCGGGATGCTGTTCGACGGAAGACATGCGTGGGACCGAGGGAATCCCCTCAATGCATTTTTTCGAAAATTGACCGCAGTCAAGAGGCTTTGCAGAGGGCGACTTCTACCATTCTCGCACTCCCGAAACCCGGACCTTCACTGGACGCACTGACCATGACCACCGAAACGCAGGATCGCGAAACGACCGACGGCTTCCACCTTGTGATCGAGGCGCTGAAGCTCAACGACATCGACACGATCTTCGCCCTTCCCGGCATTCCGATCACGGATTTCCTGCGCATGGCGCAGGCCGACGGCATGAAGGTCCTGTCCTTCCGCCACGAGCAGCACGCCGGCAACGCCGCCGCGGCCGCCGGCTTCATCACCCAGAAGCCCGGCATCTGCTTCACGGTGTCGGCGCCCGGGTTCCTGAACGGCCTCACCGCGCTGGCCAACGCCACCACCAACTGCTTCCCGATGATCCTGATCTCGGGCTCCTCCGAGCGCGAGGTCGTCGACCTGCAGCAGGGCGACTACGAGGAGATGGACCAGCTGGCCATCGCCAAGCCCCTGTGCAAGGCCGCCTTCCGGGTGCTGCATGCGGAGGACATCGGCGTGGGCATCGCGCGCGCCATCCGCGCCGCCCTCTCCGGCCGGCCCGGCGGCGTCTACCTGGACCTGCCGGCCAAGGTCTTCGCCCAGAGCGTCGACAAGGCGGTCGCCCAGCGCTCGCTGATCAAGGTGGTCGACCCGGCCCCGAAGCAGATCCCCGCGCCGGAGGCGATCCAGCGCGCCGTGGAACTGCTCAAGGGCGCGAAGAAGCCGCTGGTCATCCTGGGCAAGGGCGCCGCCTACGCGCAGGCCGACGCCGAGATCAAGAGCTTCATCGAGAAGACCGGCATCCCCTACCTGCCGATGTCCATGGCCAAGGGCCTGCTGCCGGACAACCACCCGCAGGCCGCTTCCGCCGCGCGCTCCTACGTGCTGGCCGAGGCCGACGTGGTGATGCTGGTCGGCGCGCGCCTGAACTGGCTGCTGTCGCACGGCAAGGGCAAGACCTGGGGCGCCAGCGAGTCCAAGCACTGGGGCAAGCAGCAGTTCATCCAGATCGACATCTCCCCCACCGAGGCCGACAGCAACGTTGCCATCGCCGCGCCGGTGGTGGGTGACATCGGCTCCTGCGTCTCCGCGCTGAACCAGGCTATCGGCGCCGGCTTCGGCAAGCCGCCGGCCGACTGGCTGGGCGCGATCGCCGAGCGCAAGGACAAGAACCTGACCAAGATGGCCGAGACGCTGGCGAAGAACCCGCCGGTGATGAACTTCCACAGCGCGCTCAACGTCATCAAGAACACGGTCAAGGCCAATCCCAAGGCCTACCTGGTCAACGAAGGCGCCAACGCGCTGGACTTCACCCGCTCCATCGTCGACATGTACGAGCCGCGCAAGCGCCTCGACGTGGGCACCTGGGGCATCATGGGCATCGGCATGGGCTTCGCCGTCGCCGCCGCCGCCGTCACCGGCGAGCAGGTGATCGCGGTGGAGGGCGACAGCGCCTTCGGCTTCAGCGGCATGGAAGTGGAAACGATCTGCCGCTACAACCTGCCGGTGTGCGTGGTCGTGATGAACAACAACGGCATCTACAAGGGCACCGACGTCAACCCGCGCGGCGACGCGATGGCCGTGACGCAGTTCGTCAAGGGCGCGCGCTACGAGCAGATGATGGAAGCCTTCGGCGGCGTCGGCGTGGTGGCGAAGACCCCCGAGGAACTCGACCGCGCGCTGAAGGAGGCGATCGCCTCCCGCAAGCCGACCCTGATCAACGCGCTGATCGACGAGTCCGCCGGCACCGAATCGGGCCGCATCACGTCGCTCAACCCCGCCGCGGCCAAGAAGAAGAGCGCCTGAGGACCACGAGGGGCCAGCCCCTGGCCCCCCTCACCGATTTCAAAACTCATAGGGAATCCAGACATGGGTAAAGCACTCGACGGCATCAAGATCCTCGATTTCACGCACGTGCAATCCGGCCCCACCTGCACCCAGCTGCTGGCCTGGTTCGGCGCCGACGTGATCAAGGTGGAGAAGGCGGGCGAAGGCGACGCCACCCGCGGCCAGCTGCGCGACATCGACGGCGTGGACAGCCTCTACTTCACGATGCTGAACCACAACAAGCGCTCCATCACCCTGGACACCAAGAATCCCAAGGGCAAGGAAGTGCTGATCGAGCTGATCAAGCAGTGCGACGTGCTGGTGGAGAACTTCGCTCCCGGCGCGCTGGACCGCATGGGCTTCTCCTGGGAGCGCATCCAGCAGATCAACCCGCGCATGATCATGGCCTCGATCAAGGGCTTCGGCCCCGGCCCGTACGTGGACTGCAAGGTGTACGAGAACGTCGCACAGTGCACCGGCGGCGCCGCCTCCACCACCGGCTTCAGCGACGGCCCGCCGCTGGTCACGGGCGCGCAGATCGGCGATTCCGGCACCGGCCTGCACCTGTGCCTGGGCATCGTCACCGCCCTCTTCCACCGCGAGAAGAGCGGCCGCGGCCAGCGCGTGACGGCCGCCATGCAGGATGCCGTGCTGAACCTGTGCCGCGTGAAGCTGCGCGACCAGCAGCGCCTCGACCGCAAGGGCGTGCTGGAGGAGTACCCGCAGTTCCCCGACGAGGAATTCGGCGACGCCGTGCCGCGCGCCGGCAACGCCTCGGGCGGCGGCCAGCCGGGCTGGATCCTGAAGTGCAAGGGCTGGCAGCACTATCCCAACGCCTACATCTACTTCATCACGCAGGCCCCCGTGTGGGCGTCCATCTGCAAGGTGATCGGCGAGGAGAGCTGGATCACCGATCCCAACTACGCCACGCCGAAGGCGCGCCTGCCGCACCTGAAGTCGATCTTCGCCCGCATCGAGGAGTGGACCAAGACCAAGACCAAGTTCGAGGCGATGGAGATCCTGAACCAGTACGACATCCCCTGCGGCCCG
>NZ_DASSVG010000712.1:0-5045 GCF_035706265.1 Ramlibacter sp.
GCCCCTAGATTCGAGGCGTGGCCGCGCACCCGCGGCCGTCGTCCAAGGATCCGAGCCATGCAACGCACCCCCGTCCTCTTCCTCTCCCACGGCGCACCCACCTTCGCGCTCGAGCCGGGCCGGCTGGGCCCGCAGCTGGTCGCCGCCGGTGAAGCCCTGCCGCGGCCGAGGGCCGTGCTGGTCGTCTCGCCGCACTGGATGACCCGCGGCGTGCGGGTCGCCACCACGGCGGCGCCGGCCACGGTGCACGATTTCGGCGGCTTCGACCGCGCCCTCTACCGCATCCAGTACCCCGCGCCGGGGCATCCCCAGCTGGCCGCCCGCACGGTCGAAGTGCTGCGCGCCGCCGGCTGGCACGCGGAGGCCGACCCCCAGCAAGGGCTGGACCACGGCGCCTGGGTGCCGGTGCGCTTCCTCTATCCCGACGCGGACGTGCCGGTGTTCCAGGTCTCCCTGCCCGCCACGCTGAGCCCGCAACAGGCCTACGCGCTGGGCCAGGCGCTGGCGCCGCTGCGCGACGAAGGCGTGATGATCGTGGGCTCCGGCTCGATGACGCACAACCTCTACGAATTCCGCATGACCGGCGACGGCCACGAGGCGCAGTACGCCCGCGAGTTCGCGGACTGGGTGCGCGCGGCGATCGAAGCGCGCGACGACGCCCGCCTGGTCGACACGCTGGCCCTGGCGCCGCACGCGCAGCGTGCCCATCCGACGCCGGAGCACTTCCTGCCCCTGCTGGTGGCCGCCGGCGCGGCCCAGGGCGAGCGCGAGGTGGAGGCGCTGGAAGGCGGCATCACCTACGGCGTGCTCTCCATGGATTCCTACCTGTTCGGCGCCCGCATCACGGCGCCCGCGGGAGCGCTGCATTGAGCGCCGCCCTCGTGCTCCAGTCGCCCGCGCCGGCGCAGCACCTGTTCCTGCTGTTCCACGGTGTCGGCGCCACGCCGCAGGACCTGGTGGCGCTGGGCAACCGGCTCGCGCGCGAGTTCCCGGATTCCGCGGTGGTGAGCGTGCCGGGGCCGGACCGCTCGGATTTCGGCGCCGGCTTCCAGTGGTTCTCGGTGATGGGCGTGACGGAGGAGAACCGGCCGGCACGCGTCGCGGCAACGCTCGAGCGCTTCGTGCAGACCGTGCGCGACTGGCAGCAGCGCACGGGGGTCGGGCCCGAGGCGACCACGCTGGTCGGCTTCTCGCAGGGGGCGATCATGGCGCTGGCCGCCGCGCAGTCGCCGCAGCCGCCTGCTGCGCGCGTGGTGTCGCTGTCGGGCCGTTATTCCGAGCTGCCCCGCGCGGCGCCGCAAGGCGTGCGGCTGCACTTCATCCACGGCACCGCGGACGCGGTGATCCCGGTGGCGCACGCGCAGCAGGCCGAACGCGCGCTGCAGGCGCTCGGTGCCGAGGTCACGCTGGACCTCGTCGCAGGACTGCCGCATGGCATCGACCGGTCGGCGGAAGACCTGCTGGTGCAGCGGCTGCGGCAGCGGTGATCAGCCGATATTCACCACCCGCGCATTCGGAAACCGCGCGAACGGGTCGTAGCCGCGCAGGCCTTCGCGCAGGGTGGACTCGTGCTTCTCCGCGATGCGGAGGCGCTGGCGCGGGTCGGCTTTCCACATCGCCTCGAGCAGCGCCTCGTCGAAGCGCAGCATCACCGGGGCGGCATAGGGGTAGCGCGCGTTCGGCTCGTCCATGATGGACCAGGAGATCACCACGCTGCCGCTGGCCGTCTGCGCCGCCAGCGAGTGCGGCGGGAACAGGTGGCGGTAGGCCTGCCAGAACACCGCCCGCACGTTGTCCAGCGAACCGACGCCGACGCTCTGCGGCTGGGTGGTGCCCGGAACCGTATCCCTCATGTCGTACTTTCCCGCCGCGCGCGCTGTGGTCCAGAAGGATGTCTTGCCCGGGCGGTCGGGGACGAGGTTGGAGAGCGATGCAGCCATGGCGGCCTCCGCAAGAGGAGGCGCGAATGGTAGGGGGCGCCCGGGCCGGCGGCTGTAGGACCGGGCCCACAGGCCTGTCGGCACCGGTGCGCAGGCGACGCGTTGCAGCAGTTCATAAAGCCAGGATCCATTCGGCCATCGTGTCGGCGACCTGCTGCACCAGGGCCGGCTGTCCGGCGAGGTAGTGGTTGCCGCCGGCGATGTCGACATTGCGCAGGCGCGCGCCGCCGGCCGCCAGCCAGGCCGCGCGCGTGCTCGGGAAGGTGGACTGGTCGGCCGTGTAGGTGCACAGCAGCGCCGGCACCGAGGTGCGCGCCAGGTTCGCCGGCCCGTCGGCGCGGCTGCGCGGCGACCACTGCGACAGCCAGGCCGTCAGCGAAGTGATCCGGCCCATCTGGCTGGCCGCGTAGTTGACGGCCCGCGCGCCCGTCGCGCCCGCGCCCCACACGCTGCCCACCGCGCGCTCGTTGGCGTCGATGGCGAGATCCAGGAAGCGCGGATCGGCATGGGTGCGGTGCACCACGAACACCTCGTCGCGCGCGCTGCCGGGCGCCGTCTGCGACCGCAGCCGCTGCAGCCGCTGGCCGACCCACTGGTCGATGCGTTCGTAGCGGGCCTGCTGCGCGTTGCGGAAGCGCTCCAGGAAGGCATGGCTGTAGGGCGGCCCGTGGCGGACGTCGTACATGTCCAGTTCCGGATCGCACGAGAGGCCGTCGCGCTCGTCGGTGACCGAAGGGTCGATCCAGTTGCGCATCAGCGTCGAGCGGCCCTCGTGCGCGGCGCACAGCGCCAGGCCCTGCACGGCCGGCAGGTCCTGCGGTGAGAGGCCGGCCGGGTCGCCATCGGGCAGCTGCTCGATGTCCAGGTGCTCGGCCTGGGCCTGGTAGAAGGCCGCCAGCGCGGCCCCGCCGGAATTGCCGACCAGCACCACCTTGTCGTAGCCGCGCGCCCGCAGGTACTGCACGCCGGCGCCCAGGTCCTGGATCACGCGCTCCATCAGCAGCAGGGTGTCGTTGCCCGCGTAGCGCGAGTTCAGGCCCATGCAGGCCACCCCGCGGGCCGCCAGCCGCGCGATCAGGTAATGCCCCATGAAATTGCTGGTGGGATGCATCACGATGGCGGCGGCGCGGCGCGGGCCCGCCGGCTTCATCCAGGCGCCATAGATGCGCGGGCGCAACAGTTGCAGCCCCGACTGGCTTTCCAGGGCGGCGCCGGGTTTCACGTCGATGACCGCGAGCTCGGGTTCGGCCATGGAAGGCATTGTGCAGGCAGCACGGCCGTACTGCACGACTATGATGGCACCCGGGAGCACATTCGACCGGTGAATGGGGCCAGCTGTACCCCCCCGTGCCGGCAAACCAACGAAAGCATGCCGAATATTGCAGCTGTCCTGAAGGACGAGATCGCCCGCATCGCGCGCAAGGAAGCGCGCGCGCAGACCGCCGAGTTCAAGAAGGCCTCCGCGCAGTATCGAGCCCACATCGCGGCCCTGCGCCGGCGCATCGACGAACTGGAACGCCAGGTCAAGCGCGCCAGCAAGCAGGGGGTGAAGGGCAATTCCGCCGCCGACGAAGCCGATGACGAGTCCCAGGGGCCTGCGCGTCGCTTCAGCGCCACACGGCTGGCGGCCCAGCGCCGCAAGCTGGGGCTGTCGGCCGCCGATTTCGCAGCCCTGATCGGCGTGTCGGGACAGTCGGTCTACAAGTGGGAGCACGGCGAGGCGCGCCCGCGCGCGCGCCAGCTGGAAGCCATCGCCGCCCTGCGCGGCATCGGCAAGCGCGAAGCCGCCGCCCGGCTGGCGCAGCTGCAGGGCGACGGCGAAGCCACCCAGTGAGCCACGGGGCCGCGACGGCCCCTACTGCTTGAACAGCTCCTCGATCAGGGCCCGCAGCCAGCGGTTGCCGGGGTCCACGTCGAAGCGCCGGCTCCAGTGCAGCGAGACGGTGAAGTCGCGCTGCGGGAACGCCGGCTCCACCACCGCGAAGCCCGGGAAGCCGCGCGCGATGTTGCGCGGCAGGATGGCCGCCAGGTCGGTAGCGTGCACGATCGCGGGCAGCACCAGGAAGTGCTCGGTCACCAGCCGCAGCCGCTCCTGCAGCTTCGCCTGCTGCACGATGCGCAGCGTCTCCGCATGGGCGCGCACCGCCACGAATTCCAGCTCGCCCAGCGCCCTCAGAAGCGCCGCGCCGGTGCGGCGCTTGCGCGTGAAGGGATGGCCCTCGCGCAGCAGCACCACGTAGCGGTCGTCCAGCAGCCGCAGGCGCTGGCTTTCACGCAGCATCGGCAAGAAGCCGATCGCGAAGTCGATGCGGCCGGCATCGAGCGCCTCCATCAGCTGTTCGCGCGGCAGCGGCCGCGCCTGCACGCGCACGCCGGGCGCGCGCTCGCGCAGGGCCACCATCAGGTCCGGCAGGAAGCGGGCCTCGCCGATGTCGCTCAGGTGCAGCTGGAAGGTGCGCGTGGCACTCGCGGGATCGAAGCCGGCGCTCTCGCCCAGCGCCTGTTCGAGCGTGGCCAGCGCCTGCCGCACCGGATCGGCCAGCCGCTGCGCCTTGGGCGTGGGCTGCACGCCGCCGCCGGCGCGCATGAACAGGGGATCCTGCAGCAGCTTGCGCAGGCGGCTCAGGCCCTGGCTGGCGGCGGGCTGCGTCAGGTGCAGCAGTTCCGCCGCGCGGCTCACGTTGCGCGTGCGGCAGACCGCGTCGAACAGCCGCAGCAGGTTGAGGTCGATCTCGTTGATATGCATCGGCTGAATGAGCGGCCAGCCGATTATCGGGCCGGCTATCTTGCCGCCGGCGCCTCCGGGAAGCGCGCCAGGTAGTACGCCAGGGTGTCCAGGTCCTCCACCGGGACCGGGCTCACGGCGGCCGGCATCGCCGGCGTGTAGGCCGCGCGCGCCCCGGACTTGAAGCCGCGCAGGCTGTCGCGCAGGTAAGCCTCGTGCTGGCCCGCGATGCGGGGCACCTGCTGGCCGCCGGCGAGGTTGGCGCCATGGCAGAACACGCACTTGTGCTGCTCCGCCAGCGCGCGCCCTCTCGCCATGCGCGCCGCATCCGGCGGCGTGGCCGGCGCCGGAGCCTGGACGGGCGGCAGCGTGCCGATGAA
>NZ_DASSVG010000713.1:0-8068 GCF_035706265.1 Ramlibacter sp.
ACCTCGCCGCCGAGGATCTGGGCCTGGGCGGCACCGCACAGCGCGCCGGCCAGCAGGAAGGGAACGAGGGCGCGGCGGACCATCTCAGCGCGCCTCGCGGACTTCGACCAGGTAGTGCGCGACATCGGAGGTCATGGTCGAACTCTCCTCGTAGGTGCCGGTGCCGTTGGGCGAGAGGATCAGGCGGCTCCAGGCGGAAGGCTTCTCCACCGGCACCAGCTCGGTGTCGAAGAAGCTGACCCGCGCCTCGATGGCCTGCGTGTAGTCGGTGCGGTTGCGGAACTGCGCGATCACCTTCACCGTGCCGGTGGGGTTGCGGCGCGCGCCCTGGCGCTCCACGGCCAGCTTGCCGGCGCGGTCGCTCTGCAGGCTGCGGTCCAGGATCACGACCTGGTCGTACTGGATGCGCGCATCGGGCGCGATCGGGTCGTCGACACGGCGCGCGACCTTGGCGCCTTCGGCCAGCGGTTGCGTCACGCAGCCGGCCAGCAGCAGCGCACCGGCGCACAGGAGGAGGGAAAGCTTTCGCATGCGGAATCCTTGTCTCGGTTGTCAGTCCCGGCTCTTGATCCAGACGAGCCGGTTGCCGCGCGGGTCGCGCCACTGGCGCACCACCAGGGCCGGCGAGCTCACGGGCTGGCCGGCCTCGTCGAACAGGCGCACGGCGACTTCGGGCTCGCTGCCGCCGGTGTGCAGGGTCGCGACGTGCAGCGTCTCGGGCAGGTTGTTCCAGTAGCGCACGTCGGCGGCGGGTTTCACGTTCAGGGCGACGAGCGAGGCGATCGCGCCGACGGCAGCGAGGCCGCCGAGCGCGGCGCCGCCCCCGCCACCGACGGCGGCGCTGACCACGCTGCCTTCGCTGGCGATGCGGCCCAGGGCATCGCCGGCGGCGGCCGTGCCGGCCTGGAACTGCACCTTGCCGTCGATGATGCGGTCGATGGCCCGCTCGCCGCGGTGGGTGGCCTGCCAGAACAGGTCTTCCATCCGGTACAGGCGCAGCGGCGCGCCGTCGCCGATGCGCACTTCGGCCACGGCCTCCGGCGTGCGGCGCGCCTTGCGGTACACGATCTCGTGGTGGCCCACGCCGTCGCCCACCTTGCGCGGGCTGCCGGCAAGCTCGGCGATCACCAGCGTGTCGTGATCGGTCTCGGGCCGCTTCCAGTCCTTGCGATATTGCGCGGCCTCGTCATAGGCGTCGCGCGCCTGTGGATCCTGCAGCAGCTGGCTGGCCCAGCCGTCGAGGAACATCAGCGTGGCGAAGCCGGAGCGGTAGCGCTCCTCCTGCGCGAACGAGCTCTGCATGAGGCCGCTGCGGAAGGACGCGCGCGCGTTCTCGTAATCGCCCTCGGTGAGGTACACGAGGCCGCGGTAGTAGAAGGCCATGGCGCGCTCGTAGGGCTCGCCCTTGAAGTCCTTCGAGCCCTCCTCGTACCACAGCGAGCGCGCCTTGGCCGCGCCCTCGCGGTTGGAGAACACGCTCTCGATCGCCTCCAGCGCCGCATCGAGGTGGCGTGCGGCCACGTCGCGGGCGTCCTCGCGCAGGGCCGACACGCCGGCGCGCATCGCGTGCAGCGTGCGGTCCTTCGGATCCGCCTTGGCGAGCGCCGCCTCTTCCGCAGCCAAGCTGCCGGCGGCGGCGCTGCTGCAGGCCAGCCAGGCCACGAGCAGCACCGCCGCCGCGCGAACGCCGCCCCGGCGCCGCTCAGCGGTAGATGACATCGTCCTGGGCCTCTTTCTTGAATTCGTAGAGGCCGCTCCAGGAGATGTTGCCGTATTCCATGTCGATCAGCTCGAACGTGATCTGGTGGTAGCGGGACATGACCCCGCTGCGCGCCGAGTTCGCGTCCATCGACGTGATGCGCCCGACCAGGCGGAAGTCGGCGCCGGCCTGCGCCTTGGTGGCGCGGATGGTGCCGGCATCGAACGTGCCTTCGCGCTTGAGCTCGCGCTCCTTGGCCACCATGTTGGCGTACTGGCGGCCCAGGAAGATCATGCGGCCGCCGGCGGAGCGGTTCAGCTCCACCCGCAGGCGGTCGGTGATGGCGCGCTTGTTCAGGCGCGACGAGCTTTCGTTGCTGAAGTACTCGTCGTCGACGATGATGCGCGGCGCCTGCGTGCGGCCCGCGATCTGCGGCGTGCCGAGGATGTCGCGGACCATCTTGTCGGTCATGGAGATCACGTCCTGCGACTCCACGCCGACTCCGGCGACGCGGTTGGAGGTCGTGGCCGCGTCCTTGTAGACGGAGACCCGGCCGGGGCTGTTGTCCAGCCCCTGGTTCATCGTGGCGCAGCCCGCGAGGCTGGCCAGCGCGAGGGCGGAAAGCGTGCGGGCGATCATGCGAGGCCCTTCAACGCTTGCCGGCCGAGGCGCGCACGATGGCCGGGTAGTAGGCCTGGGCCAGGTCGGGATAGATTTTCTGCGTGAGCTCCAGCACCTGGGCGTAGTCCTTGTGCGTGGAGTTCTTCGCGTACATGTAGACCGCGAGGTCCTCGACGGAGTTGAAGGACAGGTCCGAGGTTTCCTTGATGAAGGCCTCGCCGCCGACCATGTTCAGCGCCACCGCGCGGCCCATCTCGGCGCCGACCTTCTGGCCGATGAGGCCGCCCACGAAGGGGATGTTCTCGGCCAGCTTGGCGCCGGCCTGGGCGCCGACGAAGCCGCCGATGTTGGCGCCGGCCGCCGCGTGGCGACCCTTCTCCACCCAGCGGGCGACGGTGCCGTCCTCGGTGTAGGGCGACATGAACTTGCCGGTGTTGCCGACGATCGGGGCCGGGGCCTGGATCGAGGCCGGCGGGGCGAGCTGGGGGGCGGTGGCACACGCGGCCAGCAGGACCGTCAGGCTCAGGGTGGCAAGCAGTTTCTTCATGGCGCTCCTTCGAATTTGTAGCGCTGGAGCTTAAGAAAGTTACCGCTTGTTTCGCCTCATCCTTACGGCCGAGTGACAAATTCCTCGTTTAGTGCTGAACGCCAGGGAATAAATCTATTTACCTAAGGCGAGGCTGAAGCCTCGCCGCTGCGCGTCAACCCTCCTTCTTCGGGATCTCCAGCCCCCGCGCCACCGCCGGCCGCGCCACGAAGGCATCGAGCACGCGCTTCACCTCGCCGAAACGCGCGAACTCCACCAGTTCGCCGGCGCCGTAGAAGCCCACCAGGTTGCGCACCCACGGGAAGATCGCGATGTCGGCGATGGTGAAGTCGTCGCCCAGCATCCACTGCCGGCCCTTCAGGTGGCCCTCCAGCACGGCGAGCAGGCGCTTCGATTCGTTGACGTAGCGGTCGCGCGGGCGCTTGTCCTCGTAGTCCTTGCCGGCGAACTTGTGGAAGAAACCGAGCTGGCCGAACATGGGGCCGACGCCGCCCATCTGGAACATCAGCCACTGGACCGTCTCCCAGCGGCGCGCCGGCTCCTGCGGGATCAGCTTGCCGCTCTTCTCGGCCAGGTAGAGCAGGATCGCGCCGGACTCGAACAGCGGCAGCGGCTGGCCGCCCGGCCCGTTGGGGTCGATGATGGCCGGGATCTTGTTGTTCGGGTTGAGCGAGAGGAACTCGGGCGAAGTCTGGTCGTTGGTCTCGAAGCCCACGCGATGCGGCTCGTAGGGCAACCCCGTTTCCTCCAGCGCGATCGACACCTTCACGCCGTTGGGCGTGGGCAGCGAATAGAGCTGGATGCGGTCGGGGTGGCGGGCCGGCCACTTCTTCGTGATGGGAAAGGCGCTCAGGTCGGGCATGCGGGTTCCTTGCTGCAAAACCCGCGAGGCTACGTGCAAGCCGCCGCGGGATCAACCCGCCGCGCCGGCCTGCTTCATGAAGTGGGCGACGCCGACGATCTTCTCGACCGGCATGACGAAGGCGATGCCCTTGCCCGTCTCGTTCAGCTCCGCGGCCCGCACGATCTCGGCGAGGATGGTGTCGACCAGGTCCGCACGCACCACCGTCAGCACGATCTCCTTCTCCGGCTCGATCGAGACGCCGAAGATCTTCTCCTGCTCGTTGATGCCGCCACCGCGGCCCACCAGCACGGTGCTGCCGCGCGCACCCGCCTGCACGGCGGCCTCCAGCACGGTGCTGCCCCAGCCGCGGCGCACGATGCTGACGATCAGCGATGTCTTCATGACGGCGACTCCTTGCGTTGCTCCTTGCGGCCCACCACGATGCCCAGCAGCGTCACCGACAGCGCCGGCGCGAGTGCGATCAGGGCGACGAGGCCCAGGCCGTGGACCAGCGGATCCTGCCCGCCCATCGTCGACGATGCACCGAAGGCCAGCGCGAGCAGGAAGCTGTTGGCCAGCGGCCCGGTGGCGACGCCGCCGGCGTCGGCCCCGATCGCCACGAATTCGGTGCGGCACAGCCACATGGCGCCCAGCATGATGCCGTAGCCGGGCACCAGCAGCACCAGCAGCGGGACCTCGTGGTCGATGCGGAACAGGCCCAGGCCGACCGCCAGCGCGACGCCCACGCACACGGTCGCGAGCACGAGGCTGCGCCGGATCGATCCGCCCGAGGCCTCCTCCACCTGGTCGGCCAGGATGCGCACGGCCGGTTCGCCCCAGGTGGTGACGAACCCCAGCAGCACGCCGAGCGGCACCACCAGCCACTGCTGCGGCAGCGCGCCCAGTGCCTCGCCGGTGATCCGTCCGAAGGGCAGGAAGGCCAGCCCCACCCCGAGGAGGAACAGGAACAGGCCCAGCGCTGCCAGCGCCGTTCCGAGCAGGATGCGCAGCACTTCCTTGGCCGGCATGCGCAGGAAGAGCGCCTGGAACACCAGGAACACCAGCGCCAGCGGAACGATCGCGAGCAGCACGCTCCAGCCGGTCTCCAGCATCTGCTCCAGCCAGGCCGCGGCCTTCATCGCGCGAACACTCCCACCAGCAGGATGGCGAGGATCGGACCGGCCGAGGCCAGGCCCAGCAGCCCGAAGCCGTCCGCGGAGGTGGAGCGCCCGGCCAGCACGGAACTCACGCCCAGCGCCAGCGCCAGCAGCGCCGGCGCGGCCACCACGCCCGTGGTCACGCTGCCGGCGTCGTAGGCGAGCGGAACGAAGCTCGCGGGCGCGAGCAGCGACAACGCGATCATCAGCAGCCAGCAACCCGCCAGCAGGGCGCGGAAGGAAAAGCCGTAGACGATGCGCAGCAGCGCGACGACCGCCAGCAGTCCGACGCCCGCCGCGATCACGTACACGAGTTGCTGCCCCGAGATCGCGCCCTGCGTGACCCGGTCGACCTGGTCGGCGAGGATCAGCACGTCGGGCTCGGCCGCCGTGGTCGCGAAGCCCATCGCAAAGCCCACGATGGCGATGAGCCAGGCGGAGCCCTTGGTGGGCAGGTCGGCGCCGATGTAGCGACCCATCGGCAGCACGCCGATCTCGACGCCCGCGAACAGCAGCAGCAGCCCGAGTACCACCAGCAGCGCCCCGCCGAGAAACTGAATGAACAGCGCCGCCGGCGCCTGGACGATGGTGAACTGCAGCACGCACACGACGCCGACCAGCGGTGCGATCGACTGCAGCACTTCCGGCAGGCGTTCGCGCAGCAGGGCGAGGAGAACGGCCGAGGCGCCACGCCGCGCGGGCGAGGGGCTATCGGTTTGCCGCGCAGCCGGTGCGGGCTGGGGGCGGGTGCGACGGGAGGGAGAGCTCACGCGTGCCGACTCGATGCTGTGCCGCTGTGTGCATCGTCGGCCTCCTGCGGCGCGCTGTCATTGCGCGAGCGCAATCACGCGGTCAGGTTTTCGGGCGCCGGAAAGAAGAAACCCGCCGTGCGCTTGGGGCGCCACGGCGGGTCGATCGATTTGGTTGCGCGGGCAAGATTTGAACTTGCGACCTTTGGGTTATGAGCCCAACGAGCTACCAGGCTGCTCCACCGCGCGTCAGAGATCGAAATTATAGCTTATTCGGCGGCGCCCTGCTCGCCGGCGGCGGCTTCGGTCGGCTCGGGACGGTCCACGAGTTCGACCAGCGCCATCGGCGCGTTGTCGCCGACGCGGAAGCCCATCTTCAGGATGCGCGTGTAGCCGCCCGGACGGGTCTGGTAGCGCGGGCCCAGCTCGTTGAACAGCTTGGCCACGTTGTCGCGGTTGCGCAGGCGGTCGAAGGCCAGGCGCTTGTTGGCGACGGTGGGTTCCTTGCCCAGCGTGAGCATGGGCTCGACGACGCGGCGCAGTTCCTTCGCCTTCGGCAGGGTGGTCTTGATCACCTCGTGCTCGATCAGCGAGTTCATCATGTTGCGCAGCATCGCGAGGCGGTGCTCGCTGGTGCGATTGAGTTTGCGAAGGCCGTGGCCGTGACGCATGGTGTATTTCCTTTCCTTATGAGTGCCCCAGCCGGATCAGGTACTGGGGGGACACCAAGTTAAAAACCAAACTTCCGGACGCAGAGGTCGCAAAAGATACGCAGAGGACGCAAAAGAGACGAAGAAAACTTCAGAAGGTTTTCTTTTGCGTCCTTTGCGTACCCTTTGCGTCCTCTGCGTCCGGCTGTCCGACTTCTCTTCAGCGCTTGTCGAGGCCGGCGGGCGGCCAAGACTCGAGCTTCATGCCCAGCGTGAGACCGCGGGAAGCCAGGACTTCCTTGATCTCGTTGAGCGACTTGCGACCCAGGTTCGGGGTCTTCAGCAGCTCGTTCTCGGTGCGCTGGATCAGGTCACCGATGTAGTAGATGTTTTCGGCCTTCAGGCAGTTGGCCGAACGCACCGTCAGTTCGAGCTCGTCGACCGGGCGCAGCAGGATCGGGTCGAACTGCTGCGAGCTGCGCTGCACCGGCTGGTCGAAGGCGGCCAGTTCGGAGCCTTCCAGCTGCGCGAAGACGGCCAGCTGTTCCACCAGGATCTTGGCGGAGGCGCGCACGGCGTCTTCGGCGGTGATCGCACCGTTGGTCTCGATCTCCATCACCAGCTTGTCCAGGTCGGTGCGCTGTTCCACGCGGGCGCTTTCGACCGTGTAGCTCACGCGGCGGACCGGCGAGAACGACGCGTCCAGCACGATGCGGCCGATCGACTTGGTGGGCTCGTCGCCGTAGCGGCGCACGTTGCCGGGCACGTAGCCGCGGCCCTTCTCCACCTTGATCTGCATGTCGATCTTGCCGCCTTGCGACAGCGTGGCGATCACGTGGTCGGGATTGATGATCTCGACGTCATGCGGGGTCTGGATGTCGGCCGCGGTGACGACGCCTTCGCCGTCCTTGCGCAGGGACAGGGTGACCTCGTCGCGGTTGTGGAGCTTGAACACCACGCCCTTGAGGTTCAGCAGGATGCCCACCACGTCTTCCTGCACGCCGTCGATCGACGAGTACTCGTGCAGGACGCCGGCGATGGTCACCTCGGTCGCCGCATACCCGACCATCGACGAGAGCAGGACCCGGCGCAGCGCGTTGCCCAGCGTGTGGCCGTAGCCACGCTCGAAGGGCTCCAGGGTCACCTTGGCGCGGTTGGTGCCAAGCTGTTCCACGTTGATGGACTTGGGTTTCAGCAGGTTGGTTTGCATGCAGGACTTTCCTCTCAATACCCCCGGCTCGTTACACCGGTAAGGCTGGGGCCCCTTGCGGCGTGCCCGCCGGCGGGGAGTAAATCAATCTCTCAGGCTCGAGGCTCCGGCGGGAGCCTCGTGGTGTCCGCTTAACGCGAATACAGTTCGACGATCAGGGACTCGTTGATGTCGGCGCCGAATTCGTCGCGGTCCGGGACCTTCTTGAAGGTGCCTTCCGCCTTGTCGACGTTCACTTCCACCCAGGCCGGGATGCCGACCTGCGTGGCCAGCTGCAGCGATTCCACGACGCGGTTCTGCTTCTTGGACTTGTCGCGCACCGCCACCACGTCGCCGGTCTTGACCATGTACGACGGGATGTTGATGACCTGGCCGTTGACCGTGATCGCCTTGTGGCTCACCAGCTGGCGGGCTTCCGCGCGCGTGGAGCCGAAGCCCATGCGGTACACCACGTTGTCCAGGCGGCACTCCAGCAGGAACAGCAGGTTGGCGCCGGTGTTGCCCTTGCGGCGGTCGGCTTCCTCGAAGTAGCGGCGGAACTGGCGCTCCAGCACGCCGTACATGCGCTTGACCTTCTGCTTCTCGCGCAGC
>NZ_DASSVG010000714.1:0-3828 GCF_035706265.1 Ramlibacter sp.
ACGCCCATCCCGGCGGCCAGCTGAACCCAGCCGAGATCCGGATCCCCCAGGTCCAGCATCCGCAAGGCGGTCGGACCCGGGGTCGCCCCCACTCCCCGGTATTCGCCCTGCAGGATCGCGTACTTGCGGTTGTTCAGCAGCACCGTCGTGCACGGCAGCTTCTCCCGCGCCTGGGTCCACAGCGCCTGCAGCGAATACATGGCCGAGCCATCGGCCTGCAGGCTGATCACGCGGCGCTGGCCGCCCGCCCCGAGCGCTGCGCCGGTCGCCACCGGCAGCCCGGCGCCGATCGCGCCACCGACCAGGTGCAGCCAGTCGTGCGGCGGCGCCGCATGCGAATGCTTGTAGAAGCCGCGGCCGAAGGAGATGCTCTCGTCGGAGACGATGCTGTGCTCGGGCATGAGCGCGGCCAGCGTCTGCGCCAGCTTGTCGGGCGTGGGGGCGCCGCTGGCCGGCTGCGGGCGCGGGCCGGGGTCGGGCAGCGGCACATCCTTCGCGCCCAGCGCCTCCGCGAGCGCGCGCAAGGCCGAGCGCGCATCCTGCTCCGGCCGCGTCAGCACGTGCATCTGGGCCTGCGGGGGCGCCTGCAGCGAGGGCTTGCCCGGATAGGCGAAGAAGGCCACCGGCGGCCGGCCGCCGACCAGCAGGATGTGCTCGAACCGGCCCAGCACTTCCATGGCCAGGTCGGTGTTGTAGGGCGTGCGCTCCAGCTGCAGGCGGCCGCGGCCACGCTCCACGTCCGCATTCATGTAGTCGGCCATCAGCTGCGCGCCGGTGGCCTGCGCGATGCGCCAGGCGAGCGCCTGCGCCTCGCCGCGCACGCCGCCGCCGGCCAGCAGGATCAGCGTCGGCCGGCCGCTGCGCAGCACGCGCGCGGCCTGCTCGATCGCGAAACCGTCGAAGGGCGGTGGCGCCGGCACGGGCAGCGGCTCGGCGGCGATGCCGCCTTCGTCCCACGACGCGTCGGAGGGCAGGATCAGCGTGGCGATTTGCCCCGGCGACGTGCGCGCGGCCTGCACGGCCGCTGCCGCGTCGCGGCCGACGTCCGCCGCGTTCGTGCTGGTGCGCACCCAGGCCGAGACGGTGCGGGCCAGGCCTTCGGTGTCGGCCGTGAGCGGCGGATCGTGCGGCCGGTGCCAGGTGGCCTGGTCGCCGACGATGTTGACGATGCCGCTGTGCGCGCGGCGGGCGTTGTGCAGGTTGGCGAGGCCATTGGCCAGGCCGGGGCCGCAGTGCAGCAGCGTGCAGGCCGGCTTGCCTGCGATGCGCCAGTAGCCATCGGCCATGCCGGTGACCACGTTCTCCTGCAGGCCCAGCAC
The DNA here is from genome assembly GCF_035706265.1 of Ramlibacter sp. Lineage (GTDB taxonomy): Bacteria > Pseudomonadota > Gammaproteobacteria > Burkholderiales > Burkholderiaceae_C > Ramlibacter. The sequence goes on from NZ_DASSVG010000714.1 coordinate 1,320, forward strand.
GCAGCGCATGCCCGCGCTCTGGTCGAGCGCGGCCACGAAATGCATCTCGCTGGTGCCGGGGTTGGCGAAACAGGTGTCGACGCCGGACGCGAGAAGCGTGGCGACGAGGCTGCGGGCGCCGTTCATGGCGGGGTCCTCCTTGAAGCCCCTCATCTTAGAGGGCCCCGCGCGAGGCCCCTCTCAGTCCACCTTGGCGCCGGAGAAGTGGACGATCTTGGCCCACTTCTCGGTCTCCATCTTGTGGATGGCCCAGAACTGTTCCGGCGTGCCCGGGATCGGCATGCCGCCCAGGTCGGCCAGCTTCGCCTTCATGCCGGGGTCGGCCAGCGCGGCGTTCACTTCCCGATTGAGCCGCTGCACGGCGGCGGCCGGCGCGCCCTTGGGCATGGCGATGCCGAACCAGGCGCTGGCCTCGTAGCCCGGCACCGTTTCGGCCACCGCCTGCACGTCGAGCGCCGGCGAACGCTGCGTGGTGGTGACGCCCAGCGCGCGCAGCGAGCCGCCGCGGATGTGGCCGATGATCGACGGCATGTTGTCGAACAGCACGTCCACCTGGCCGCTGATCAGGTCGGTGATCGCCGGGCCCGCGCCCTTGTAGGGCACGTGCTTCATGTCGATGCCGGTCATGAACTTGAACATCTCCCCCGACAGGTGCACCGAGGTGCCCGAGCCGGAGGAGGCCATGTTGACCTTGCCCGGGTTCTTCTTCGCGTACTCGATGAACTCCGCGACCGTCTTGGCGGGGAAGTTCTTGGTCACCGTCATCACGTTGGGCACGCGGACGATGCCGGCCACCGGCGCCATGTCCTCCAGGAAGTTGAAGGGCAGCTTGGGGTAGAGCGTGGCGTTGATCGCGTTGGCCGGGTTGACCAGGAAGATCGTGTAGCCGTCCGGCGCCGAGCGCACGGCCATCTCGGTGCCGATGTTGTTGCCGCCGCCGGCCTTGTTCTCCACCACCACCTGCTGGCCGAGGCGCTGCGTCAGCCACGTGCTCATGAGGCGCGCCAGCAGGTCGGTGGTGCCGCCGGGCGGATAGGGCACGATGAACTTGATCGGCTTGGTGGGGTAGTCGGACTGCGCCGAGGCCGGCAGCGCAAAGACGCTGCCCGCCAGCACCAGGCCCGTGAGAATCCTCGAAATCAGACGCATCGCCGCTCCAGTGACAGGGAAGCGGCGCAGGCTAAGGGCCGGCGGTGCCAGCGTCAATCGGGAGTCACGGCAGGGCTGCGGCCCGTCATTCCCGCGTAGGCGGGAATCCAGTGCCCGCGCGGGGATGCCAAGAAAAAAGGGGGATGCTCGCGCATCCCCCACCCCACGTCTTCCCTTGGAGAGGAAGTGTCACACGTTCATTTGCCCACGGACACCGCCTGGGCGAAGATGATCTTGTCGAAGGTGCGGCCGAGCGAGCGGGCGGTGAAGTTGCTCATCTGCGTGCCGCCTTCCCACTGCACCTTGTCGCCGGCCTTCATCGGCGTTTGCATCGCGGCCACCCACACGGTCTTGCCGCTGCCCTGGTCCACTTCGATGTAGCTGTAGCCGGCTGCGTTGGTGACGGTCTTGACCGTGCCGCGCGCGGACGGGTCGGCTGCTGCCGCCGCAGCCGGAGCGCCCGCAGCCGCCGCGGCCATCTGGTCCGCGGTCGCGGCCGGCATGCCGTTGGGGAAGGTGCCGTGCGGCGCCACGGCCACCGCGGCCTGGCCCGCGGGGGCCCAGCGGTCCACGAACAGGATCTCGTCGAAAGTGCGGCCGAGCGACTTGGACGGGAAGTCGCGCATCAGGCCATAGTTGCCCCACTCCACCTCGGTGCCCGGCTTGACGGCGATGTGCGAGCCGGCGATCCAGACCTTCTTGCCGGAGGCCATCTGCACTTCGGCATAGGTGTAGCCGCCGCCTTCGAGCGCCTGCAGGACCTTGCCGCGGTTGTGCGAGGCGCCGGGTGCGGCCGGGGCGGCGTTGGCGCCGAGGATGTCGACCGACTGGCCCTTGGCCTGCGGTGCGGCCGCGGCGGCCTGCTGCGCCACCGGCGTCGCGGCCGGTGCGGCGGCAGCGGGCGCCTCCGCGGCCGGGGCGGCAGCGGCCGGCGCGACGGCCTGCGGGGCGGCAGCGGCTGCCTCGGGGGCGGCCGTCACGCTGCCACCGGCGGCAGGCGCCGGCGCAGCGGGGGCGGATGCTTCTTGCTGGGAGCAGCCCGCCAGCAGGGCCAGGACGGCGGCGACGGTCACGAGGGGACGGAACACGGAATCTCCTTGACGGGCAGGCAGGCGGCCTGCAATGGAGGCGATTCTTGGCGCCGGGCCGCCGGTCCCACTTGATCTGCCTCAGTCGGGGCCGCATCGGCGGCGCCGCGCGTCAGGGTTGCGCCGGGCAGCGGCGCGGGCACTCTGGGGCCAGAATCCCCCGCAACAGGGCCTGCCGGGCCCGCAAGGGATGCAGCAATGACGTGGTCGATCCTGGCGCGCGACGAGGCCGGACGCTTCGGTGCCGCCATCGCGAGCCGCTTCTTCGCGGT
>NZ_DASSVG010000715.1:0-2046 GCF_035706265.1 Ramlibacter sp.
GCCACGTCCTTGCCGTTGCCCTTGCCCACCTGGTTGCCCAGGATGCCGCCAGCCACTGCGCCGATCACCGCGCCGAGCGTACCGTTGCTCTTGCGCTCCACGTAGACCTGCTGGACTTCCTTGACCACGCCGCAGTTGCCGCAACGCGCCGGCTCGCGATAGCCGTAATCCGCTGCCGGCCGCGAGTAAGCGCCGTTGCCATAGGGTGCCGTCTGGCAGCCGGCCAGCGCGAGGGTGGCAGCGAGCGCCAGCGCGGCGCCGATCGTCGTGTTCGGAGAACGCATCATGGAAACCTCCTTCAATCAGCGGGCGTCGGAAACGGACGTCACACCCTCTTCCACCTTCACCCGATCGCCCGGATCGTGGTCCATCCGAACGGTGCGGGTGACGCCGTTGTACTCATAGCGCACGTCGTATCCGACCAGCTTGGTGCTGGTGTTGTTGACGGTCTCGCAGCGGCGCTCGGTGGTCGAGGTGGTCGTCGCGTGCTGGCGGCTCTCCTGAATCTTCTTGCCGGCGTAACCACCGCCGACGGCACCGGCGACGGTCGCCAGCGTCTTGCCCTTGCCGCCACCCACCTGGTTACCCAGCACGCCGCCCACGATGGCACCAATGGCGGTACCGGCGATCTGGTGCTGGTCCTTCGGCGGCGTAGTCGTGTTCACGACTTCGTCGTGGCAGACCTGCTTGGGGTTGTTGACCGTCTCGCGTACCGGATCGACGCTCACCACCTTGGCGTACTTCGCGCCGTCCGCGCTGGCGGCGACACCGGCATCGGCATTCGCGTCGCGATTGCAGGCGGCGAGGCCCATCGCCAGGGCGGAAGCCATACCCGCGTGCAGCACGTTGACTATCAGTCGGTTCATGGTGACTCTCCTGTGTTTGATCGGTCGGCAGGCTGCGCATGAGGCGCCCCTGCGCCTGCCGCCCGGACATTGAAACGCGTTTTAACTGAATATGACCTAGCTTTTTGCGGTCACTTCATCTTCACGTGATGCGCAACAAGGAACCCCGCGATCATGCAGGACACCTCGGGCCGCCCGGCAGCACCACTGGTCGACAGCCATCTGCACCTGGACGACCGACGCTTCGACACCGACCGTGACGCCGTGCTCGCGCGGGCACGCGAGGCCGGGGTGTCGGCCATGGTCGTGCCGGCGACCTGCCGCGCCGGATGGGCAAGCATCGCCGAGCTGGCGTCGCGGCACCGTGACGTGTATCCGGCCTATGGCCTGCATCCGGTGTTCCTCGCCGCACATCGCGGCGGCGACGCCGAGGCGCTTGCGCGCTGGCTCGATGACCACGCCGCCGTGGCGGTGGGCGAGATCGGCCTGGACTTCCACGACGCTGCACTGGATCCGCAGGAGCAGCGGCGACTTTTCGCGAGGCAGCTGGCAATCGCCCAAGAGCGCAGGCTGCCGGTGATCATCCACGCCCGGCGTGCCGTCGAGGCCGTGATCATGGAGCTGCGCCGCCATCCCGTACTGCGTGGCGTGGTGCACAGCTACGGCGGCAGCATCGAGCAGGCCCGCCAGCTGTGGGGGCACGGCTTCCTGATCGGCCTGGGCGGCCCACTCAGCCATGCCCGTGCGCAGCGCCTGCATCGCCTGGTGGCAGCCATGCCGCTCGACCAGCTGCTGCTGGAAAGCGACGCCCCCGACCAGCCAGGCGCCGAGCACCGGGGTGAACGCAACGAACCGGCGTGGCTCCCCCTGACCCGCGATCACGTCGCCCGCTGGCGCGACGAGGACCCGGATGCCATCGCCCGCGCCACCAGCATCAACGCCGAGCGCCTGTTCGGGCTGTCGCGCTGGACAGAGGCCGCCGGACAGGCCTGACCCCGCTTGCCGCCGCGCCGCACGCCTTGCTATCTTTTTAGTTCATCAATGAAATATGAACTGGTGAAATGGCGACGTTGGAGACCTGCATCGCGATGATGGACGAGGGCATCGGCCGCATCGGCGATGCCCTGCCCGCGTTGCCGTCCGACCAGGCACGACTGAGCCGCCTGATGCTGATGGTCGGCGGCCGGATCCAGGAGGAGCT
>NZ_DASSVG010000716.1:0-3365 GCF_035706265.1 Ramlibacter sp.
TAGCCGATGTTCAGCGCCCGCAGGCGCGCATCGCGCACGCAGGAGACGGTCCACAGCTCCACCGGGCCGCCCCACAGCTTCGCCTCCAGCTGCTCGCCCTTGGCATCGTCGACGTTGACCACGGCGGCCTGCAGGTCGGGCCAGTCGAACAGCTCCTCCTTGGCCGCCCAGTAGGCCTCCATGGAGCCGTGGTAGTCCAGGTGGTCCTGGGTGAAGTTGGTGAAGCCCGCCACGCGGATGCGCGTGCCGTCCAGGCGCCGCTCCACGATGCCGATCGAGGAGGCCTCGATGGCGCAGGCGCGGGCGCCCTCCTCCAGGAAACGGCGGAAGTGGCGCTGCATCAGCACCGGATCGGGCGTGGTGAGGCCGGTGTGCTCCACCTGCGGCGGCCGCCCGATGCCCAGCGTGCCGACCAGCCCGCAGGGGATGCCCACGTTGGCGAGCGCCTGGGCCAGCCACCAGGCGGTGGAGGTCTTGCCGTTGGTGCCGGTCACGGCCAGCACGTCGAGATGGTGGCTCGGCTCGCCGTAGAACAGCGCCCCGATCGGGCCCGTGGCGGCCTTGAGCCCCTCGTAGGCCGCGACGGCGTCGCTGGCGAAGGCGAAGGCTTCGCTGCCGGCGGCTTCCACCAGGCAGGCCGTGGCGCCCTGCTGCAGCGCGCCCGGCACGAACTTGCGGCCGTCGGTGGCGGCACCGGGCCAGGCGATGAAGCCGTCGCCCGCGCGCACCTTGCGGCTGTCGCAATGGACGTCGCCGCGCACGCGCTCGCGCAGCCAGCCGGCCGCTTCGTGGGGAGTGCGCAGCACGCGCATCAGATCGACTCCTCCACCGCCTCGACCACGATCTGCGGCTTGACGTTCATGTCCGGCTGCACGCCCAGCATGCGCAGGGTCTGCTGCACGGTGGCGCTGAAGACCGGCGCGGCCACGTCGCCGCCGAAGTAGCGGCCGGCGCTCGGCTCGTCGATCATCACCGCCACCACGATGCGCGGCTGCTCGATCGGCGCGATGCCGACGAACACGCCGCGGTACTTGTGTTCCGCATAGCCGCGCCCTTCCTGCTTGTGCGCCGTGCCGGTCTTGCCGCCGACCGAATAGCCCATGGTCTGCGCCTTGGGCGCGGTGCCCCCGCTGAGCGTCACGAGGTGCAGCATTTCGCGCATCTCGCGCGCGATCTCCGGGCGCAGCACGCGGATGCCCGGCGCGGCCTGGTCCGTCTTGAGCAGCGTCACCGGCACCAGCTCGCCGTCGCGCGCGAACACGGTGTAGGCCCGCGCGAGCTGGAACAGGCTGGTGGAGACGCCGTAGCCGTAGCTCATGGTGGCCTGCTCGATCGGGCGCCAGGTCTTCCACGCGCGCAGCTTGCCGCTCACCGTGCCCGGGAACGGCACCTGCGGCCGCTGGCCGAAGCCGACCTGCGTGTACAGCTCCCACATCTCGCGCGGCTGCAACTGCATCGCCATGCGCACCGTGCCCACGTTGCTGGACTTCTGGATCACCTGCGTCACCGTGAGGTCGCCGTGCGCGTGCGAGTCGCTGATGGTGGAGCCGGCCAGCGTGATGCGCCCGGGCGCGGTGGGGATCACCGTGTCCGGCCGGACCAGGCCCTTCTCCAGCGCCAGCGACACGGCGAACGGCTTCATCGTGGAGCCGGGCTCGAAGCTGTCGGTGAGCGCGCGGTTGCGCAGCTGGGCGCCGGTGAGGTTCTGCCGGTTGGAGGGGGAGTAGCTGGGATAGTTGGCCAGCGCCAGCACCTCGCCCGTGTGCACGTCCAGCACCACCACGCTGCCGGCCTTGGCCTTGTTGGCGACCACGGCGTCGCGCAGCTGCTGGTAGGCGAAGAACTGCACCTTGCTGTCGATGGACAGCTGCAGGTCCTTGCCGTCCACCGGCGGTACCTGCTCGCGCACGTCCTCGACGATGCGGCCCAGGCGGTCCTTGATCACGCGGCGGGAGCCGGGCTTGCCGGCCAGCGCCTTGTCGAAAGCCAGCTCCACGCCTTCCTGGCCGTGGTCCTCGATGCTGGTGAAGCCGACGACGTGGGCCGCGGCCTCGCCCTCGGGGTACTGGCGGCGGTATTCCTTGCGCTGGTAGATGCCCTTGATGTCCAGTGCGGCCACCTGGCGCGCCGTGGCCTCGTCGACCTGGCGCTTGATCCAGACGAAGCTGCGCTCGTCCTCCTCCAGCTTCTTCATCAGCTCGGAATGAGGCATCTGCAGCAGCCTGGCGAGCTGGACCAGCTTGGCCTTGTCCTTGCCCTGCTCCACGTCCTCGGGGATCGCCCAGATGCTGGGCACCGGCACGCTGGTGGCCAGCAGCAGGCCGTTGCGGTCGAAGATGCGGCCGCGGTTGGCCGGAAGTTCCAGCGTGCGGGCGAAGCGCACCTCGCCCTGCTTGCGGTAGAAGTCGTTGCCGATCACCTGCACCCACGCGGCGCGGCCCGCCAGGGCCACGAAGCCCAGGGCGATGCCCGCCACGATGAACTTGCTGCGCCACACCGGCGTGCGGCTCGCCAGCAGCGGGCTCGAGGAGTACGCAACGACGCGCCCGCTCATGGCGAGACCTCCCCCAGGCTCCGCACTGCGTGCTCCGCCTCCCCCCTCCGCAAGCGGAGGGGGCCCGCGCCTTCGGGCGGCCGTGCGGCGCTCGCCTTCTCCTGCGCCGCGCCCTTGAGCGTGACGTACTGCGTGATCGCGGGGGTGGCGGGGCGCATGTGGAGCTGCTCGCGCGCGAGCTTCTCCACCCGCGCCGAAGTGGCCTGCGCGCGCTTGTCCACTTGCAGCCGCTCGTTGTCGATCTCCAGCTTGCGCGCCTCGGCCTGGGCGCGCTCGATCTCGGTGTAGAGGCGGCGCGACTCGTACTGCACCTGCACGAGGTACAGCGCACTCGCGATCAGCGAGACCAGCAACGTGAGATTGAGGCGCAGCATCATGCCTCGGTCCTCTCCGCCACGCGCATGATGGCGCTGCGGGCGCGCGGGTTCGCCTCCACTTCCGCGGCGCCGGGCTTCACGCGTTCGATCGCGCGCAGCTTCATCGGCTTGGGCGCCGCGAAGGGCGCGCGGCGGTCGAAGACCTCGCGGGAGTGGCGGGCGATGAACTTCTTCACGATGCGGTCTTCCAGCGAATGGAAGCTGATCACGACCAGGCGGCCCGCAGGCTGCAGCACGGCCAGGCTCGCATGCAGCGCCGCCTGCAGCTCGTCGAGCTCGGCGTTGACGAAAATCCGAAGAGCCTGAAAGGTGCGCGTTGCAGGGTCCTGGCCGGGCTCGCGGGTGCGGACCGCGCCAGCCACGAGCTGGGCCAGTTCGGCGGTGGTGGCCAGCGGCCCGCGCTCCTGCCGGCGAGCTGCAATCGCCTTTGCGAT
>NZ_DASSVG010000717.1:0-4380 GCF_035706265.1 Ramlibacter sp.
CCTGCAGCATCGCCAGCACGGTGCTCTTGCCGCTGCCGATGCCGCCGGTGAGGCCGATGCGCCGGGCCACGGTGCGCTGGCCCTCAGCGGACGCCGAAGGGGAAGGCGAAGGGCAGCAGGGCCGGCACGGCCGCCGGGCTCAGGGCCAGGCACACCAGGCCCGCGCCGGCGAGGTAGGGCCCGAAGGGCATCGGGATGTCCTTGTTGGCGAGCTTGCCCACCACCAGCAGCACGATGCCGATCACCGCGCCGACGATGGACGACAGCAGGATGATGGCCAGCAGGTATTCCGCCCCCAGCCAGGCGCCCAGGGCGGCCAGCAGCTTGAAGTCGCCGTAGCCCATGCCCTCCTTGCCGGTGGCGAGCTTGAAGGCCTGGAAGATGCCCCAGAACACCAGGTAGCCGAGCGCCGCGCCCCACACGGCGGAGCGCAGCGGCACGCTCCAGCCCATGGCGGCGACCAGCAGGCCCAGCCACAGCAGGGAGTAGTTCAGGTCATCCGGCAGGATCTGCGTGTCCATGTCGATCAGGAACAGGCAGATCAGCAACGCCGCGAAGGCCGCCCAGGCCGCCGCCTGCAGCGACAGGCCCCAGCGCGCAGCGCACAGCGCGAAGAAGCCCGCGGTGACCAGTTCCACGATTGGATAGCGGATGCTGATGCCCTTGCCGCATTGCGAGCACTTGCCGCGCAGCGCCAGCCAGCTGAGCACCGGGATGTTCTCGTACCAGCGGATGCGGTGGCCGCAGTGCGGGCAGCGCGAGCGCGGCACGAAGAGATTGAAGGGCTCCTCGTCCTTCACCGGCTGGCCGCTGTACTCGGCGCACTCCGCCGCCCACTGCCGCTCCAGCATGCGGGGCAGGCGGTGGATCACCACGTTGAGGAAACTGCCCACGAGCAGGCCCAGCACGCCCGCCAGCAGGGCGTCCATCGCAACCGTTCCGAGCATCAGACGACCGAACCGAGCTTGAAGATGGGCAGGTACATGGCGACCACGATGCCGCCGATCAGGCCGCCGAGGAACACGATGATCATCGGCTCCATCAGGCTGGAGAGGCCCGCCACCATGTCGTCGACCTCGGCCTCGTAGAAGTCCGCGGCCTTGCCCAGCATGTGGTCGATCGAGCCCGACTCCTCGCCGATCGCGCACATCTGCAGCACCATCGACGGGAACACGTTGGTGTTGGTCATGGCCACCGTGAGGCTGGTGCCGGTGGACACTTCCTGCTGGATCTTCTGCGTGGCGCTCTCGTACACCGAGTTGCCGGACGCGCCGCCCACGGAATCGAGCGCTTCCACCAGCGGAACGCCGGCGGCGAACATGGTGGCCAGGGTGCGCGTCCAGCGCGCGATGACCGACTTGTAGACCAGGTCGCCGAAGAGAGGCAGCTTCAGCAGCAGCCGGTCCATGAACATCTGCATCTTCTCGTTGCGCTTCCAGGCCTGGAAGAAGAAGTACAGGCCGCCGCCCACCCCGCCGAAGATCAGCCACCAGTAGGCGACGAAGAACTCGCTCATGGCGATCACGAACAGCGTGGGCGCGGGCAGGTCGGCGCCGAAGGAGGTGAACACCTCCTTGAAGGCCGGGATCACGAAGATCATGATCACCGTCACCACCACGAAGGCCACCACCACCACCGAGATCGGGTACATCAGCGCCGACTTGATCTTGGACTTGATCGCCTCGGTCTTCTCCATGTAGGTGGCCAGCCGGTCCAGCAGGCCCTCCAGGATACCGGCCGCCTCGCCCGCTTCCACCAGGTTGCAGTAGAGGTTGTCGAAGTACAGCGGGAACTTGCGGAAGGCCGCCGACAGCGAGGTGCCGGTCTCCACGTCCGAGCGGATGTCGTTCAGCAGCTTGGCGACGCTGGGGTTGGCGTTGCCGCGGCCCACGATGTCGAAGGCCTGCAGCAGCGGCACGCCGGCCTTCATCATGGTGGCGAGCTGGCGGGTGAAGATCGCGATGTCCTTGGGCTTGATCTTCGCGCCCGAGCGCATGCGGCGCTTCTTGATCTTGGTCGGGTTGACGCCCTGCCGCCGCAGCGACGCCATCACCTGGTTCTCGCCGGCGGCGCGGGTCTCGCCGCGCACCTGCTTGCCGTTGCGGTCCCGTCCCTCCCATTCGAAGACGAATTCCGCGACCTTCGTTGCTGCCGTGGCCATGGGGGCTCCTCTTTGCGTCCTTGCGCTGTTTTATTCGTTCGTGACCGCCAGCACTTCCTCGAGGGAAGTCAGGCCGAGGCGGACCTTGTGCAGGCCCGACTCCCGCAGGCTGCGCACGCCCTCCTTCTTCGCCTGTTCGGCGATCTCCAGCGCGCTGCCGTCGGCCAGGATGATGCGTTGCATGTCTTCGCTGATCGGCATCACCTGGTAGATGCCGACCCGGCCCTTGTAGCCGCCGTTGCACGCGGAGCAGCCCACGGGGCGGTAGGGCGTCCAGGTGCCGTCGACTTCCTCCTCCTTGAAGCCGGCGTCGATCAGGTTCTCGTACGGGATGTCGGCCGGCTGCTTGCACTGCGCGCACAGGCGCCGCGCCAGGCGCTGGGCCGTGATCAGGATCACCGAGGACGCGATGTTGAAGGGCGCGATGCCCATGTTGCGCATCCGCGTGAGCGTGGTCGGCGCGTCGTTGGTGTGCAGCGTCGACATCACCAGGTGGCCGGTCTGGGCGGCCTTGATGGCGATGTCGGCGGTCTCCAGGTCGCGGATTTCGCCGACCATGATGATGTCCGGGTCCTGCCGCAGGAAGGACTTCAGCGCCGCCGCGAAGGTGAGGCCCGCCTTGTCGTTCACGTTCACCTGGTTGATGCCGGGCAGGTTGATTTCCGCCGGGTCTTCCGCGGTGGAGATGTTCACGCCCGGCTTGTTCAGCAGGTTCAGGCAGGTGTAGAGCGACACCGTCTTGCCCGAACCGGTGGGGCCGGTCACCAGGATCATGCCGTAGGGGCGCGCGATGGCTTCCATCAGGCGCTCCTTCTCTTCCTTCTCGTAGCCGAGGGCCTCGATGCCCAGCTTGGCGCTGCTCGGATCCAGGATACGGATCACGATCTTCTCGCCGAACAGCGTGGGCAGCGTGGAGACCCGGAAGTCGATCACCTTGTCGGGGCCGACCTTCAGCTTCATCCGCCCGTCCTGCGGCACCCGCTTCTCGGAGATGTCCATGCGGGAGATCACCTTGATGCGGGAGGCGAGCTTGTCCTTGATCGCCACCGGCGGCGAGGCGATCTCGCGCAGCTCGCCGTCGATGCGGAAGCGCACCCGGTACTGGTGCTCGTAGGGCTCGAAATGCAGGTCGGAGGCGCGGGCGCCGATCGCGTCCAGCAGCATCTTGTGCAGGAACTTGACGACCGGGGCGTCGTCGACATCGGGGGCAGCGCTGTCGTCCTCGACGACGTTCTGCTCCATCGACGCTTCGTCGAACTCGAAGTCGTCGCCGATGATGCTGTCCATCTGCTCCGAGGTGGTCGCGGCCTGGGCCTCGACCATCTTGGTCAGCTTGTCGTATTCGGCGATGACCCAGTCCACGCCCATCTGGGTGGCGAACTTGATCTTTTCCGCGGCCTGCTGGTCGGAGGGGTCCGCGGTGGCGACGATCAGGCGGTTGTTGCGCTTGGACAGCACCACCACCCGGATCTCCTGGCAGATCTTCGGGTCGAGCAGGCCCTTGGGCAGGCGCTGCGTATCGATGGCGTCGATATCGAGCAGCGGCGCGCCGAAGGCGCCGGACATGGTGTGCGCCAGGTCGAAGGCGGAGACGGCGCCGGAGCCGGTGAGCTCCTGGATGAAGCTGGTGCGGTTGGCCTTGGCCTTGCGGAAGATGTCCTCGGCGGCCTTCTGCCCCAGCTTGCCGGCCACGACCAGCGCTCGCCCCAGCCCCGGCAGCGCCAGGGCGGAGGCTTCTAGGGCGGGATCGACTGCGGCCATGGGTGATGTCATTGTGGGGCTCAGAAAACGACAGTCTGAGCCCAGGATAGGGGATCAGGCTTGATCATCCCGAAAAGCCGAGTTGAAGTAAATGCACGCAGCTGACGCCACTGTCTGGCGTTGGTAGGAAGTCACGGCCGCCTGTCACGAGGCGCCTGCGCGTCATCTCTTGTAACGAGTACGCGCCCCGCCCGGAAGTTCCGGACGGGGCGCGGGCGCCGGGCCGGCCTGCCCGCATCTACCGCCGCGTGACCCGGTAGATGATGCCGTTGGCGTCGTCGCTCACCAGCAGCGCGCCGTCCCGGGTGACCGCCACGCCGGCCGGGCGGCCCCAGGCGCTGTCGTTGTCCACCAGGAAGCCGGTCATGAAGTCCTGGTACTCGCCGGTCGGCTTGCCGCCCTGCATGCGCACCCGGATCACCTTGTAGCCGGTACGCTCGGGCCGGCTGTGGGAGCCG
>NZ_DASSVG010000718.1:0-4170 GCF_035706265.1 Ramlibacter sp.
CCCCGAGATAGGCGGCGCGGACCTTGGGGTCGGTGAGCATCTCGCTGGCCTTGCCGGACATGCTGATGATGCCGCTCTCCATCACGTAGCCGCGGTCGGCCACTTCCAGGGCGCGGCTGGCGTTCTGTTCCACCAGCAGGATGGTCACGCCCTGCTTGTGGACCTCGCCGACCACCTCGAAGATCTTGTCCACCATGATGGGCGAGAGGCCCATGGAGGGCTCGTCCATCAGCAGCACCTTGGGCCGGCTCATGAGGGCGCGGCCCATGGCCAGCATCTGCTGCTCGCCGCCGGACATGGTGCCGGCCAGCTGCTCGCGCCGCTCGTGCAGGCGCGGGAAGATGCCGAACACGCGGTCCATGTCCTTCGCGATGCCCGCCTTGTCGCTGCGGATGTGCGCGCCCATCAGCAGGTTCTCGGTGATCGTCATGCGGGTGAAGACGCCGCGGCCTTCCGGCACCATGGCCAGGCCCTGCTTCACCAGGTCCCACGCGCCGCGGCCGCGGATGCTCTGGCCCATGTAGTGGATGTCGCCGGCGTTCAGCGGCAGCAGGCCGGTGATGGCCTTCATGGTGGTGGTCTTGCCGGCGCCGTTGGAGCCGATCAGGGTGACGAGTTCGCCTTCGTGGACTTCGAAATCGACGCCCTTGACGGCCTGGATGCCGCCGTAGGCGACCTTGAGGCCGGTGACTTTCAGGAGGGTCTGGGTCATTGCAGGGGCACTCCGGTCTGGGGCCCCGCCTGCGCGGGGACGACAGCCGCCGTGGGCTTGTGGCTGTGGCCCAGGTAGGCCTCGATCACCTTCTCGTCGCGCTGCACGTCGTAGGGCGAGCCCTCGGCGATGGCCTTGCCGTAATCGAGCACGGTCACGCGGTCGCACAGGCCCATCACCAGCTTCACGTCGTGCTCGATCAGCAGGATGGTGCGGCCGTCGTTGCGGATGCGGTCGATCAGCTCGCGCAGCACCACCTTCTCGGTGGAGTTCATGCCCGCGGCCGGCTCGTCCAGCGCGATCAGCTGCGGGTCGGTGGCGAGCGCGCGCGCGATCTCCAGCCGCCGCTGGTCGCCATACGACAGCGTGCGCGCCTTGTATTCGGCGAAGCGGCCGATGCCCACGTAATCCAGCAGCTCCTGGGCGCGCTGGGCGATCTCGGCTTCCTCGTGCTTGAACTTGTGGGTGCGGAAGATCGCGCCCAGCAGGCCCGAGTGCGTGCGCACGTGGCGGCCCACCATCACGTTCTCCAGCGCCGTCATGTCGGCGAAGAGGCGGATGTTCTGGAAGGTGCGCGCGATGCCGGCGCGGGCCACCTCGTGCACCGCGGTGGGCTTGTAGGGCTTGCCCGCCAGCTCGAAGCTGCCGCTGTCGGGCGTGTAGAGGCCCGTGATCACGTTGAAGAAGGTGGTCTTGCCGGCGCCGTTGGGGCCGATCAGGCCGTAGACCTGCCCGCGCTCGATGGTGAGGCCCACGTCCGAGAGGGCCTGCAGGCCGCCGAAGCGCTTGGAAATTCCCGCCACGCGGAGAACGACTTCTGCCATGCGCTGCTCCTTACTTCACCAGGCTGGCCGGGGATTGCAGCGGCTCCCCGGGCTTGGGCGCCGGCGGCGTGGCCGCGGGCGTCTGCAGCGCCTTGCCGTGCTCCGGCGTGGGCCACAGGCCGCGCGGGCGCAGCAGCATCACGATGATCATCGCCAGCGCGATCAGCAGCTGGCGCAGGATGGCGGGGTCGAGCCGGCCGCCGGTGGCGGACTGCAGGTCCATCACGCCGGAGACCCAGCGCAGCACCTCCGGCAGCGCCGAGAGCAGCACCGCGCCCAGGATCACGCCCGGCAGGTGGCCGATGCCGCCCAGCACCACCATGGCCACGATCATGATCGATTCCATCAGGCTGAAGGACTCGGGCGAGACGAAGCCCTGGAAGGCCGCGAACATGGTGCCCGAGACGCCGCCGAAGGTGGCGCCCATGCCGAAGGCCAGCAGCTTCATGTTGCGGGTGTTGATGCCCATCGCCTTGGCGGCGATCTCGTCCTCGCGGATGGCCATCCAGGCGCGGCCGATGCGCGAGAGCTCCAGGCGGTGGCAGATCACCACGCTCAGGATCACGAGCACCAGGAAGAGGTAGTAGTACAGCGTGACCGAGGAGATGTCGAAGTTCTCCGTCACGTCGATGCGGCGCCCGAGGTTCAGGCCGAACAGGCTCACCGAGTCGATCTGCCCCAGCCCCTTGGGGCCGTTGGTGATGTTGATCGGCTGGTCCAGGTTGTTCAGGAAGACGCGGATGATCTCGCCGAAGCCGAGCGTCACGATGGCCAGGTAGTCGCCGCGCAGCTTGAGCGTGGGCGCGCCGAGCAGGATGCCGAACACGCCGGCGACGATGGCGCCGAGCGGGATCACCTCCCAGATCGAGATGTGCAGGCCGTCGGGCCAGGTGGCTGCGATCCACGGGAAGGCCTCGGCCAGGTGCGGCGAGGCGAGCAGGCCGTACAGGTAGGCGCCGATCGCGAAGAAGGCGACGAAGCCCAGGTCCAGCAGGCCGGCGTAGCCCACCACGATGTTGAGGCCCAGCGCGAGCAGCACGTAGAGCAGCGCCGTGTCGGCGATGCGCACCCAGAAGTTGCCGGCGTACTGCAGCAGGATCGGCAGCAGCAGCAGGGCGATGCCGCCCACGATCCAGCCCGCCTTGTTGGTCCGTTGGAACATGGCCATGGTGCTCGCTCCTTCAGGCCCGGTCCGCCACGCGTTCGCCCAGCAGGCCCGAGGGGCGCAGCGTGAGCACCACGATCAGCACGATGAAGGCGAAGATGTCGGAGTAGTGGCTGCCCAGCACGCCGCCCGTCAGCGCGCCGAGGTAGCCGGAGCCGATGGACTCGATCAGCCCCAGCAGCACGCCGCCCACCACCGCGCCCGCCAGGTTGCCGATGCCGCCGAAGACGGCGGCGGTGAAGGCCTTCAGCCCGGGCAGGAAGCCCATGGTGTGCTGCGCGGTGCCGTAGTTGGAGGCATACATCACGCCGGCGATGGTGGCCAGCACGGCGCCGATCACGAAGGTGGCGGAGATCACCGTGTCCGGCTTCACGCCCATGAGGGCGGCCACGCGCGGGTTTTCGGCCGTGGCGCGCATGGCGCGCCCGAGCCGCGTGTAGTTCACCAGGTACATCAGCACCGCGAGCGAGAGCACCGTCATCGCCAGGATCACGATCTGGGTGACGGTGATCACCGCGCCGCCCACCTGGATCGGCACGATGGGCAGCAGCGTGGGATAGGGCTTGTAGTTCGGCTTGAAGATGATCATCGCCAGTGTCTGCAGCAGCAGCGACATGCCGATGGCGGTGATCAGGGGCGCCAGCTTGGGGCTGTTGCGCAGCGGCCGGTAGGCGACCTTCTCGATCACGAAGTTCAGCGCCGCCGCGACGACGCAGGAGATGATCAATGCCACCAGCAGCAGCAGCCACCCGGGCACGCCGGGCATCGATTCCTGCGCGGTGACGATGATCGCCCAGCTGGTGAGCGCGCCCACCATGAGCACCTCGCCGTGGGCAAAGTTGATCAGGTTGATGATGCCGTACACCATGGTGTAGCCGAGGGCCACCAGCGCGTACATGCTGCCCAGGACCAGACCGTTGATGATCTGCTGCAGCAGGATCTCCATAGAGGGGTTCTCCGTTTCGTCGCCGTTTCCGGGCCGGGTCTCCACCGGCCGCGCCTTCGTGAGGCGTTTCGGTTCATGCAAAAAAACCCGCCCAGCGGATCCACAGGCGGGTTCGTTGCGGGGGCGATTGTAGCGGGCGCTCCCTGACGGCCAACATTTGGGCAGGAGCGGGTTTGCCCTCTATCGGCGTTCGTTGAGGGAGCGCAAATCCCGCAGCTTTTCCGCGATGCGGATTTCCAACCCGCGCTCCACCGGCCGATAGAACTGCGGCGGCTTCATCCCCTCGGGGAAATAGCTCTCGCCGGCGGCGAAGCCGCCCTCCTCGTCGTGGGCGTAGCGGTAGTCCTTGCCGTAGCCCAGGTCCTCCATCAAACGGGTGGGAGCGTTGCGCAGATGCATCGGCACGGGGCGGGTGCCGTCTTTGCGCACCAGGGCGCGGGCCTCGTTGTAGCCCACGTAGACCGCGTTCGACTTGGGCGCGACGGCCAGATAGACCAGGCATTCGGCCAGCGCCAGCTCGCCT
>NZ_DASSVG010000719.1:0-6083 GCF_035706265.1 Ramlibacter sp.
AGCAGCAGGGACACCGGGCCCACCAGCGGCACCACCTCGATCCCGAGTTCGTGCGCGGCCCGCACCACCGACGATCCCGGATCGGCCACGGCCGGCATGCCGGCTTCGCTGAGCAAGCCCATGTCCTCGCCCTGCAGCGCCGCCTGCAGCAGCGGGCGTGCATCGAAGGACGCGGGAGCATGGTCGCCCTTCTTGTGCACTTCGCGCGGCAGCTCCGCGATGCGCTGCTGCTGCAAGGGCAGGGCGAGCGGCTGCACCTCGCCGACGCGCTTGAGCGTCGCGCGCGCGCTCTTCGCGTTCTCGCAGATCCAGTGCGCCAGGCGCGCCGCCACCGCCAGCGTGCCGGCCGGCAGCACCTCGCCGATCGGCACGGTCGCGGCGCAGCCGAAATCCAGCGGCGCGGGAACGAGGTAGAGCCGCCCCGGCATCAGAACACGCGCAGGCCCGCGGCGCGCAGCATGCGGCAGGTGCGGATCAGCGGCAGGCCCACCAGCGCCGTGGGGTCGTCGCTCTCGATCGCATCGAGCAGGGCGATGCCCGCGCCTTCGCTGCGCGCGCTGCCGGCGCAGTCGTAAGGCTGTTCGGCGCGCAGGTAGGCCTCGATCTCGGCTTCGTCCAGGGTGCGGAAGCGCACGCGCACCGGCGCCAGGTCGTGCTGCGCGAAGCCGGTCTCCTGGCACATCACGGTAAGCGCCGTCTGGAAGATGACCGTGCGGCCGCTCATGCGCTGCAGCTGTGCCACGGCATTGGGGTGGTTGCCGGGCTTGCCGAGCGGCTCGCCGTCGAGGTCCGCCACCTGGTCGGAGCCGATCACGATCGCGGCAGGATGCAGCCGGGCCACCGCGGCGGCCTTGGCGGCGGCCAGCCGGCGTGCCAGTTGCTCGGGCGTTTCGCCCGCCAGCGGCGACTCGTCCACGTGCGGCGGCTCCACCGCGAAGGGCAGGCGCAGCCGGGTCAGCAGTTCGCGGCGGTAAACGGACGTGGAACCGAGAACCAGCGCACGGCCGTGTGGGACAGCGGGAGACAGAACCATGGTGTCGATTCTCTTACACTGACTTCATGGCCAAGGACTTCGACCCGCACCGCCTGGACGTGCACCGCTTCGCCGAGGAGGGTGGCGTGATCGATTCCAGCGAGCACCTGCGCAGCTTCCAACGCCTGGTGGCGGAGACGCCGCCCGGCGCCGACATCGCCCGCAACGTGCGCTGGCGCGCGCGCGGCGAACTGCTGAACGCGCACCACCTGCAGCCGCAGGTCTGGGTGCACCTCGAAGCCGATACCACCCTGCCGCTGGTCTGCCAGCGCTGCCTCACCCCGGTGGACGTGCCGGTCGACGTGCGGCGCTCGTTCCGCTTCGTGGCCGACGAGGCCACCGCCGCAGCGGAGGACGACGAGGCCGAGGAGGACCTGCTGGCCCTGAGCCGCAGCTTCGACCTGCTGGAGCTGGTGGAGGACGAGCTGCTGATGGAGCTGCCGGTGGCGCCGCGCCACGACGTGTGCCCCGGCCCCGTGAAAATGTCCGTGTCCGACCCGGACTTCGACGCCGCCGCGGCGGAAAAGGACAATCCTTTCGCCGTCCTCGGCCGCCTCAAGCCCGGAAAGTAGGGGAGGCGCCGTCTTGGGCTATAATTGCGGGCTTCGCGCCAGAAGGCATCGGCCCATGCCGAAGAACGCCCGCGCACCCACCCACAGTTACAACCCGCTGCTGTCGACTTCCATCGGCTGCGGCACAGAGATTCCAGGAGCCCGCCATGGCCGTCCAGCAAAACAAGAAGTCGCCGTCGAAGCGCGGCATGCACCGTTCGCACAACGCGCTGTCCGTGCCGGGCATCGCGGTCGAGCCCACCACCGGCGAAACCCACCTGCGCCACCACATCAGCCCCACCGGCTTCTATCGCGGCCGCAAGGTGCTGAAGACCAAGAACGACGCCTGATCGCCGCATCCGGCGTAAGGCCCGGTTTGCTGCAGGCAGGCCGGGCTTTTTTCTTGTGCCACCCGTTCCGTTCGAGGGCTTCTGCGAGGCTCTACAGTTGAGGCCATGACGACCACCCTGGCAGTCGATTGCATGGGGGGCGACCACGGCCCCCGCGTCACGCTGGTCGCGTGCCGCCACTTCCTCGAGGCGCACCGCGATGCGCAGCTGCTGCTGGTGGGCGCACCGGCGGCGCTCGAGGCCCTGCACCATCCCCGCGCGCGCATCGTGCCCGCCACCGAAGTGGTGACTATGGACGATGCCGTCGAAGTCGCCCTGCGCAAGAAGAAGGATTCGTCCATGCGTGTGGCGATCCAGCAGGTCAAGGACGGCCAGGCCCAGGCCGCCGTCTCCGCCGGCAACACCGGCGCCCTGATGGCGCTCGCGCGCTACGTGCTCAAGACGGTCGAAGGCATCGACCGTCCTGCCATCGCCTACGGCCTGCCCAATGCGAAGGGCGGCGCCACCACCGTGCTGGATCTCGGCGCCAACGTCGATTGCACCGAGCAGCACCTGCTGCAGTTCGCCGTGCTCGGCTCGGCCCTCGTCTCCGCGCTTACCGAGAACGAGAGTCCCACCGTGGGCCTCTTGAACATCGGCGAGGAGGCGATCAAGGGCAGCGAGATGATCAAGAAGGCCGGCGAGCTGCTGCGCGCCGCCGGCAGCGCGGGCGACCTCAACTTCCACGGCAATGTGGAAGGCAACGACATCTTCAAGGGCACGACCGACATCGTCGTGTGCGATGGCTTCGTCGGCAACGTGATGCTCAAGACCAGCGAGGGCCTGGCCCACATGGTCGGCGGCTTCCTGAAGCAGGAGTTCGAGCGCACGCCCCTCACCCGCCTCGCGGCCGTGGCCGCGTACCCCGTGCTGTCCGCGTTCAAGAAGCGCGTGGATTCGCGCCGCTACAACGGCGCGGCGCTGCTGGGCCTGCGCGGCCTGGTGTTCAAGAGCCACGGATCCGCCGATGAGCTCGCTTTCGAGCAGGCGCTGGTCCGCGCTTATGATGCGGCCCGGCACAATTTGCTGGACCGCGTGCAGGCCCGCATCGCCCACGCCCGCCCGCTGCTGGTCGGCGCCGAGGGCGACGGGCAGCCGCAAGCGGTCACCACCTACTAGAAATGACCCGATATTCCCGGATTGCGGGGACCGGCAGCTACCTGCCCCCGAAGCGCGTCACCAACGCGGACCTGGCGGCGCAGCTCGCCACGCGCGGCATCGAAACCTCCGACCAGTGGATCGTGGAGCGCACGGGCATCCACGCGCGCCACTTCGCCGAACCCGACGTCCCGAGCAGCGAGCTGGGCGTGCAGGCCGCGCGCCAGGCGCTCGAGGCCGCCGGCCGCAAGCCCTCGGAGATCGACCTGATCATCGTCGCCACGTCCACGCCGGACATGGTGTTCCCCTCCACCGCGACCATCCTGCAGAACAAGCTGGGCATCGCGGGCTGCCCGGCGTTCGACGTGCAGGCCGTGTGCAGCGGCTTCATCTACGCGCTGACGGTGGCCGACGCCATGATCCGCACCGGCACCGCGCGCTGCGCGCTGGTGATCGGCTCCGAGGTGTTCTCGCGCATCCTCGACTTCGAGGACCGCACGACCTGCGTGCTGTTCGGCGACGGCGCCGGCGCCGTGGTGCTGGAAGCCTCCGACACGCCCGGCATCCTGGCCACCGACCTGCACGCGGACGGCAAGCACGTGGAGATCCTGTGCGTGCCCGGCGGCGTCTCGGGCGGCAAGGTGCACGGCAATCCGCTGCTGCGCATGGACGGCCAGGCCGTCTTCAAGCTGGCGGTGGGCGTGCTGGAGGACGCGGCGCGCGCCACGCTCCAGAAGGCCGGCAAGACCGAGGCCGACATCGACTGGCTGATCCCCCACCAGGCCAACATCCGCATCATGATGGGGACCGCGCGCAAGCTGAAGATGCCGAAGGACAAGGTGATCGTCACGGTGGACGAGCACGGCAACACGTCGGCCGCATCGATCCCCCTGGCGCTCGACGCCGCGGTGCGCACCGGCAAGGTGAAGAAGGGCGAGACGCTGCTGCTCGAAGGCGTGGGCGGCGGCTTCACCTGGGGCGCCGTCCTGCTGGACTTCTGAACTGACGACACCATGAAACCGTTCGCTTTCGTCTTTCCCGGCCAGGGTTCGCAGGCCGTGGGCATGCTCGATGCCTGGGGCGACCATCCGGCCGTCACGCAAACGCTGGCGGAAGCCTCCGACGCGCTCGGCGAGGATGTGGGCCGCCTGATCAAGGAAGGCCCCAAGGAGGCCCTGGCCCTCACCACCAACACGCAGCCTGTGATGCTGGTCGCCGGCATCGCCGCCTACCGCGCCTGGCTGGCCGAGGGCGGCGCCGAACCGGCCGTGGTGGCGGGCCACTCGCTGGGCGAGTACACCGCGCTGGTCGCGGCCGGCGCGCTGGCGCTGGCCGACGCGGCGCCGCTGGTGCGCTTCCGCGCCCAGGCCATGCAGGAAGCCGTGCCCGTGGGCGCCGGCAGCATGGCCGCCATCCTGGGGCTCGAGGCGCGGAAGGTGATCGAGGGCTGCGCCGAAGCGGTCCGCACCTTCGGCACCAACACCGCCGAAGCGGTGGAAGCGGCCAACTTCAACGATCCCGCGCAGACCGTGATCGCCGGCAGCAAGGCCGCCGTGGACAAGGCCTGCGAGGTGCTCAAGGCCATGGGCGCCAAGCGCGCGCTGCCGCTGCCCGTCTCCGCGCCCTTCCACTCCAGCCTGATGAAGCCGGCCGCCGACAAGCTGCGCGAGCGGCTGGCGCAGGTGAACTTCCAGGCCCCGCGCTTCCCGGTGATCAACAACATCGAGGTGAAGAGCGAGAGCGAGCCGGACCGCATCCGCGCCGCCCTGTACGAACAGGCCTTCGGCCCGGTGCGCTGGGTCGAGTGCGTGCGCGCGCTCAACGCGAGCGGCGCGGCCGTGATCCTCGAATGCGGCCCGGGCAAGGTGCTGGCCGGCCTGGTCAAGCGCATCGACGCGAGCATCCCCGCCGGCGCCGTCTACGATCCGGCCTCCCTCAACGAAGCCAAGGCGCTGCTGCAATGAGCACCCCCACCACGCTGCAGGGCCAGGTGGCCCTGGTCACCGGCGCCTCGCGCGGCATCGGCCAGGCGATCGCGCAGGAGCTCGCGGCGCGCGGCATGAAGGTCGTGGGCACCGCCACCACCGACGACGGCGCGGCGAAGATCACCAGTGCGCTCGCGCAATTCGCGGGCTGCAAGGGCGCGAAGCTGGACGTGAACGACGCCGCCGCCGCCGAAGCCCTGATCGACGCCATCGCCAAGGAACACGGCGCGCTGCACGTGCTGGTGAACAACGCCGGCATCACGCGCGACACGCTCGCCATGCGCATGAAGGACGACGACTGGGACGCGGTGCTGGACACCAACCTCAAGGCCGTGTTCCGCATGAGCCGCGCCGTCATGCGCACGATGATGAAGCAGCGCTACGGCCGCATCGTCAGCATCACCAGCGTGGTGGGCGCCTCCGGCAACCCGGGCCAGGCCAACTACGCCGCCGCCAAGGCCGGCGTGGCCGGCATGACGCGCGCGCTGGCGCGCGAGCTCGGCAGCCGCGGCATCACGGTCAACTGCGTGGCCCCCGGCTTCATCGAGACCGACATGACGGCGGCCCTGCCGGAGGAGCAGCAGAAGGCCCTCCTCGGCCAGATCCCCCTGGGCCACCTGGGCAAGCCGGCCGACATCGCGCACGCGGTGGCCTGGCTCGCCTCGCCCCAGGCCGGCTACGTGACCGGCCAGGAGATCCACGTCAACGGCGGCATGTTCATGGCCTGAGTGCCGCCACCCCCCGGACCACCCCAGCCGGAAACTCCGCCCGGCTTAAAATCGCGGATTCAACTCAAACCCTTAGAGGGAACCCCAATGAGCGATATCGAAGCACGTGTCAAGAAAATCATCGCCGAGCAACTCGGCGTCGAAGAGTCCCAGGTCACCAACGAAAAGGCCTTCGTCGCCGACCTCGGCGCGGACTCTCTGGACACGGTGGAACTCGTGATGGCCCTCGAGGACGAGTTCGGCATCGAGATCCCGGACGAGGACGCCGAGAAGATCACGACGGTGCAGAACGCCATCGA
>NZ_DASSVG010000720.1:0-2218 GCF_035706265.1 Ramlibacter sp.
GGGTGGAGAGGTCGGGGCTGAACTTGGCGACGTACACGTCCTGGCCGGTGCTGCCCCCCAGGATCCCGCCCAGCAGCCCCCCCAGCAGCGTGTCCAGGATGCCGCCGGTGCTCGTGGTGGAACCGGTGACGTACACCGACCCGTCCGCGCCCACCGCCACGTCGACGGCCGTGTCCGTGCCGCTTTCCCCGAAGTAGCTCGCATACTGCAGCACGGGGTCGATCACCAGCGCTCGCGTGCGGTCGTACGCGCCCAGCACGAAGCCCACGCTGCCGTCCTCGTGCAGCTCGTAGCGGCTCGCCACCGCCTCGCGCCCACCGGGCCCCTGCTGCCAGCTCACCGGCGCCGCGAACTGGAGTTCGCGTCCTTCGACGGTGCGCAGCACCAGCCTGCCGTCGGCGTCCAGGCTGGCCTGCGCGCCCTCGAACGCCAGCCGGATCTGCGAGGCATCGGCCCCGGCCGCGACGATGAAGTCGTATTCGAGCTGCTGCTGGTTGCCGTAGTAGCGGACGTCGATGCCGTCGTAGACACCGCGGTACAGCACGCTGCCGTAGTTGGCGATGTCGGTGATCCATTGGCTGCTGTCGGCGCCGATCAGGTAGTTGCTGCGCGTGGCGAGCAGGTCCTGCCCTTCGGCGGCGCCGGGGTTGCCGCCCACCAGCGCCAGCATGACCGGCCGTTCGGCGCCTTGCAGCAGCAGTTCGGCGTTGCCGTCGCCCAGGCGCACGGCGTAGCCGATGCCGGAGGCGGCGAAGTCGACGCCGGCCCCGAGCTGGCCCGCGTCGGCCTCGAACTGCAGCGGCGTGAGCGCGAAGGCGGTGCGCACGTCGTCCACCCCCGTCGTCGCGGCCGCGGACTGGGTCGCGTACTCGAAGCTGGCGTCGAGCGTGCGCTCCTGCGCCGCGGGTGCCAGCGCGGTGTCGAGGCCCAGCAGGCTGGCGGCGTCGGCCGAATACAGCAGGCGCTGTTCGACCCATTCCGCCTGCGGGGCGACGCGTTGCGCGCGTGGCGGCCTGTTCCGGCGCAGCCAGTGCCTCAGCATGCAGGCCTCAGAGGCGCGGAGTCGACCGCAGGACGGGCGAGCCCTGCAGGCGGATCTCGGTGTGCGCCGGGGGCTTGGCGGGCTGGACGGGCTGGGCCGGCTCGGGCCGCACGAGTTCGGCCTTGCAGCGCAGTCCCGCCGGCAGCTGGTTGTCGGCGTTGGGCAGCGTGAGCCGCGCGCGGAAGGTGTTGCTGGCGCCTTCGATCACCTTGTCGACCAGCACCACCCTGGCCAGCCGCGGCTGCGCGCCCGGGAATTCGGGCGCGATGCGCATCTGCGTGCCCCGGCTCACGGCCGGATAGAGGCTCGCGGGGAGCACCACCTCCACCCGCAGGGGATCGATCACCGCGATGCGGAACATGGGCTTTTCCTCGACGCGCTCGCCGGCCGACATGAAGCGGTCGGCCACCACGCCGTTGCTCGGGCTGCGGATCGTGCGCAGCCCCAGCTGCGCCTGCGCCAGCTCGTGCTCGCGCTGGTAGATGTCGCGCTGCTCGCGCGCCTGCACCAGCCGGTTCTCGGCGACCAGCGCCTCGGCGCGGGCCTGCTCCAGCGCCTGGGCCGAGATGAATTCCTGCCGCGCGAGGTCCGCCGCCCGCGCGAGCTTCTGGCGCGCCAGTTCGGCGTTGGCCTCGGCCGCGCGGAGCTCGCCGTGGGCCTGGGCGCGGCCCTGCGCGACGTGGACGGACACCCGTTCGACATCGGCCCGCAGCGTCGCCAGCGGCTGGCCGGCCCGCACGCGGTCGCCGCGTTCCACCAGCACCTGCTCGATCACGCCCACGACCGGGCTGCCCAGGTCGGAGACGCTGTACGGCTCGATGAGGCAGCCCAGGGGCTGCGCAGAGGTGCTTGCCGGTGCGGCTTGCAGGTTGTGCGCGAGCAGCATGCCCGCCGCCAGGAACGTTCGTCCCATCCACTTCATCAGGATCCCCAGCGACTGAAATTCAGTTCGTGTTCTTCGTTTTGCGCGAGCCGCGCGAGTCTTGCACGCTGCTGCCTGCGCGACCAGTCTTCGAGGGCCTGCGCCGCCCGGAGGCTGGCGCCGGCGAACAGGCGGTGCGCCGCGGGTCGCGCGAGCGACACGCGCCACGCCGCCGGCAGCCGCCGCTGCAGCAGCGGAAAGTCCAGTGCCAGCATCGTCTCGCAGCTCCCGGGCTGCCCCTGCCGGCCGGCGCG
>NZ_DASSVG010000721.1:0-4689 GCF_035706265.1 Ramlibacter sp.
CTTCCTTCTTCTCCGGCGTCGCGGCCTTCTTCTCGTCCTTCATCGCCGGCTTGCCGCCGAATTCCCGGTGGTACTCCTCGCCGTTGACGCGCAGCCCGCCGTAGGAGAGGCGGGCGGCGGTGATGGGGGCGATGCCCTTCACGCGGGCCATCAGGCTGTCCCAGTTCTTGAATTGGCCGCCCTTCTTGCGCTCCTCCAGGATGCGCTTGGACATGACCGGGCCGATGCCCTTGACGCTGTCCAGGTCGGCCGCGGTGGCCGTGTTCACGTCGACGGCGGCGAAGGACGCCGCGGCATAGAGCAGGGCCAGGATGGCCAGGATTTTCTTCAGCATGGGTCTCTCTCCTCCAGGTTGGCATGACGCGCCCCGGCGGGGCGCAGCCCCTCCTCAACGAGGCAGGGCGGGGGAAAGTTGACGCAGCCGGCGGCGGGTCAGCCGAAATGCCGCTGCAGCTGCCGCATGTACTCGCCCACCCCGGTCGCCACGTCCGCGAACCGGTGCTCGCAGCCGGCCTCGCGCAGCGCCGTCAGGTCGGCCTGGGTGTAGCACTGGTACTTGCCGCGCAGCGCATCCGGGAAGGGAATGTATTCGAGCAGGCCCAGGTCCACCGCCGTGGGGGCGTCCTGCACGCCGCCGGGATGCAGGGCATCCAGCACCGCCAGCGCCACGTCGTTGAACGGCTGCGCGCGGCCGGTGCCCAGGTTGAAGATGCCGGACTTCTCCGGATGGTCGAAGAACCACAGGTTCACCGCCACCACGTCGTCGACGAAGACGAAGTCGCGCGTCTGCTCGCCGGGGCCGTAGCCGCCGTACTCGCCGAACAGCTTGACCTTGCCCAGCTCGCGGAACTGGTTGAACTGGTGGAAGGCGACGCTCGCCATGCGGCCCTTGTGCTGCTCGCGCGGGCCGTAGACGTTGAAGTAGCGGAAGCCCGCCACCTGGCGCTTGGCACGCTTGAAGTCCTTGCCCAGCTCGCGCCGCATGCGCTGGTCGAACAGCAGCTTGCTGTAGCCGTACACGTTCAGCGGGCGCTCGAACTCGGGCGTCTCGCGGAAGGTGTCGGAGCCCCCGTACACCGCCGCGGACGACGCGTACAGCAGCCGCGCGCCGCGCTGCTGGCAGGACTCGAACAGCGAGCAGGACACGCCGTAGTTGTTGTCCATCATGTACTTGCCGTCCTGCTCCATCGTGTCGCTGCAGGCGCCCTCGTGGAACACGGCCTCCACCTTGCCGAAGCTGCCCTCGGCGAACAGCGAGTAGAACTCGTCGGCATCGATGTAGTCGTCGATCCGCAGGTCGGCCAGGTTGCGGAACTTGTCGCCCTGGGTCAGGTCGTCGACCGCGATGATGTCGTCGATCCCGCGCTGATTCAGGCCCTTGACGATGTTGGAACCAATGAAACCGGCTGCGCCGGTGACGACGACGCGCGTCATTCGAACAACTCCTCGTAGGAAACGGTGGCGGTGCCGAACTTGCCCACCACGATGCTGCCGGCCCGGTTGGCGATCGGCACGGCTTCGCGCAGCGGCAGGCCCGCGGCCACCATGGTGGCCAGCGTGGCGATCACCGTGTCGCCGGCGCCGGTGACGTCGAAGACCTCGCGCGCCTGCGCCTTCACGTGCAGGGGCTCGGGCCCGGCGTCGAACAGGGTCATGCCTTCCTCGCTGCGGGTGACCAGCAGGGCCTGCAGCCCCAGCTCCTCGCGCAGGCGCTGCGCGCGCAGCTTCAGGTCCTCCTCGCCGTTCCAGCGCCCCACCACGTCCTGCAGTTCGGCGCGGTTGGGCGTGATCACCGTGGCACCGCGGTAGCGGCCGTAGTCGGAGCCCTTGGGGTCGATCAGCACCGGCTTGCCCGCGGCGCGGGCGCTGGCGATCATCGCCGGGATGTGGGCGAGGCCGCCCTTGCCGTAGTCGGAGAACAGCACGGCGTCCTGCTGCGGCAGCAGGCGGCCGAATTCATCGGTCTGCATCGCCAGCACCTCGTGGTCCGGCTCGTTCTCGAAGTCCATGCGCAGCAGCTGCTGCTGGCGGCCGATCACGCGCAGCTTGACGGTGGTGCGCAGCCCGGAGTCGCGCTTCAGCAGCGTGCGGATGCCGGTGCCGGTGAGCAGCGCTTCGAGGCGGTGGCCCGGCTCGTCGTCGCCCACCACGCCGAGGAAGCTGGCCTGCGCGCCCAGGGTGGCGACGTTGTAGGCCACGTTGGCGGCGGCGCCGATGCGCTCCTCCTCGCGCGAGACCTTGACCACCGGCACCGGCGCCTCGGGCGAGATGCGTTCGACGGCGCCGTGCCAGTAGCGATCGAGCATCGCGTCGCCGACCACCAGCACGCGCGCCTTGGCGATGCGTTGCTTGCCTGGATTCATAACTCCTCCACCCTCCGGGGCGGGTAGCTGTCCCAGGCCTGGCAGCCCGGGCATTGCCAGAAATACTGTTTCGATTCGAAGCCGCAGGCCGCACAGCGGTAGCGCGTGAGCGGCCGCACGGCGTTGTCCAGCGCGCGCTGCACCTCGGGATGGAATTCCTCGTGCTGCAGCTTCTCGCCGGCGATCCACTTGGCGGCGGCCACCAGCGAGGGCTCGCGCTGCACGTGCCGCACGTACCAGGCGCGGGCCGCTTCGGGATCCGTTTCCAGTGCGGTGATGCCTTCCAGCACGTCCAGCGAGGGCGACTGCTCGTAGTGCGCGCGCAGCAGCTGCATGGCCTGGTCCTGGGTGCCGCAGGCCTGCGCGGCCTCCGCCAGGGGCTTCGCCAGCAGCGCCATCGCGGAGGGCACCTGGTCGGCCAGTTCGCGCAGCAGCTCGAAGGCGGCGCGGGCGTCGCCGGCGCGCCGCCGCAGGGCGGCCAGCTCGATGCGCGGGCGCGGCGCCGCGGGCGCGACCTTGGTCGCCTCCTGCAGCAGCTGCTCCGCCTCGGCCGGTGCGGCGCCGGTGGCCATCTCGCACAAGTAGTGCGCCTGGCGGGCGGCGAACTGGCCGGAGCCGGCGGCGTCGAGCTTGCGCGCGATCTCGCGCGCCTGCGGCCAGTCGCGCGAGCGTTCGTAGATGGCCAGCAGCGCGAGCAGCGCCTGCTCCTCGTAGGCGCTGCCTTCCAGCTTGCGCAGCGCCTCCTCGGCGCGATCGAGCAGGCCGGCCTTGAGGAAGTCCAGCGCCAGCGCGTGCTGGGCCCGGTGCCGGTCGGCGCGGCTCAGGTCCGCGCGCGACAGCAGGTGTTCGTGCACGCGCACGGCGCGCTCGTATTCGCCGCGGCGGCGAAACAGGTTGCCGAGGGCGAAGTGCAGCTCCGAGGTGTCGGGATCGTTCTGCACCGCCTCGATGAAGGCGTCGATCGCCTGGTCCTGCTGTTCGTTCAGCAGGAAGTTCAGGCCCCGGAAGTAGGCCTTGGGGGCCTGGCGGTTCTCGATGCGCAGCTGCCGCAGGTCCAGGCGCGAGGCGAACCAGCCGAGCGCGAACGCCAGCGGCAGGCCCCACAGCAGCCAGGTCAGGTCAAAGTCCATGCTTGGGCGGGGTGCCCTGTCCGATCAGCGTGCTGGGGGCGCCGCCGGGGTCGGCGTGCAGGCCGCGCGCGACCGCCTTGCGGTGCTTCCACCAGCGCGGCACCATGCCGATCGCGCCGACCACCAGGCCCGCGGCGAAGGCGGCCAGCACCACCAGCACCAGCGGCGCCGTCCAGTGCGTGCCGAAGAAGAAGTGCACGGTCACGTCCTGCTGGTTGTTCAGGGCGAACGCGAACAGGGTAAAAAAAATGGCTGCCTTGAGCAGCCAAGCCACGTATTTCAAATTCGGCTCCTGCGTCCGCCGAATTCTAAGGTTCGGCGTTCGGCGTTGAGCGTTGAGCGCGGAATCACGCTGAACGCCGCACGCTCAACGCTCAACCTGCATTTCCTTCGTCCGCTCGTCCACCGCCTCGCGCAGCGCCTTGCCCGGCTTGAAGTGCGGTACGCGCTTCTCCGGGATGTGCACGCTCTCGCCCGAGCGCGGGTTGCGCCCCATGCGGGGCGGGCGGCGGTTGATCGAGAAGCTGCCGAAGCCGCGGATCTCGATGCGGTGCCCGCGCACCAGCGCTTCGCTCATCGCGTCGAGGATGGTCTTGACGGCGTACTCCGCGTCGCGATGGGTCAGCTGGCTGAAGCGCGCGGCCAGTTCTTCTACGAGGTCGCTTCTGGTCATAAGGTTCGGCGTTGAGCGTTCAGCGTTGAGCGAGCAGACCCGCTTTCACGCTCAACGCCCAACGCTTAACGCTCAACCGCGATCAGCTGCGGTCCTGGTCGTTCAGCTTGGCACGCAGCAGCGCGCCGAGGCTGGTGGTACCGGCCTGCTCGCGGGCAGACTGCTGCGACAGCTGCGCCATCGCACCCTGCTCGTCGATCATGTCCTTCTGGCGGATCGACAGCTGGATGTTGCGCGTCTTGCGGTCGATGTTGGTCACCACGGCGGTGATCTCGTCGCCTTCCTTCAGCACGTTGCGCGCGTCTTCCACGCGGTCGCGGCCGATTTCCGAAGCACGCAGGTAGCCGAAGATGTCGTTGCCCAGGTCGATCTCGGCGCCCTTCGGGTCGACCGTCTTGACCTTGCCCGACACCACGGAGCCCTTGTCGTGCACCGAGGTGAAGGTGGCGAACGGGTCGCCATCGAGCTGCTTGATGCCCAGGGAGATGCGCTCGCGGTCCACATCCACGCCCAGCACGATCGC
>NZ_DASSVG010000722.1:0-5146 GCF_035706265.1 Ramlibacter sp.
CCGCTGCCGGTGACCCACATGCCCTGGCCGCAATGGCGCAGCCCCCTGGTGTGGGACTTCTTCGCCATCGGCACCTACATCGTCGTCTCCATCCTGTTCTGGTACCTGGGCCTGATCCCCGACCTGGCCACGCTGCGGGACCGCGCGCACAGCCCGTTCAAGCGCTACGCCTTCGGCCTGGCGGCGCTCGGCTGGCGCGGCGAGGCGCGCCACTGGGCGCGGCACCAGTCGGCCTACCTGCTGCTGGCCGGCCTGGCGACGCCGCTGGTGGTGTCGGTGCACTCGGTGGTGTCGCTGGACTTCACCATCGCCAACGTGCCGGGCTACCACTCCACGATCTTCCCGCCCTACTTCGTGGCCGGCGCCCTGTTCTCCGGCTTCGCGATGGTGCTGACGCTGGCGATCCCGCTGCGGCGCGCCTTCGGCCTGCAGGACTTCATCACGCCCACCCACCTGGACCACGCGGCCAAGGTGCTGCTCGCCACCGGAGCGCTGGTGGCCTACGGCTATGCGAGCGAGATCTTCACCGCCTTCTACAGCGGCGACGAATTCGAGATCGCGATGACGCTGGACCGCTTCACCGGCTTCTACGCGCCCGTGTACTGGGCGATGATGGTTTGCAACGTGCTCGTACCGCAGGTCCTGTGGTGGCGCCGGGCGCGCCGGAACACGCTGCTGCTGTTCGGCCTGAGCCTGGTGATCAACCTGGGCATGTGGATGGAGCGGGTGCTGATCGTGGTGCAGAGCACCAGCCACGACTTCCTGCCCTCGTCCTGGGGCCGCTTCGTGCCCACCGCGTGGGACTGGGTGTTCCTGCTCGGGTCGCTCTCCACCTTCGCCTGGCTGTTCCTGGTCTTCATCCGCGTGCTGCCGGCGATCTCGATCTCGGAGATGCGCGAGCTGGTGCGCGAAAGCGCGCACGGGGGGCGGCCATGAGCGAAGCCTGGGGCCTGATGGCCGAATTCGCCACCGCCGACGCCCTGCTGCAGGGTGCGCGCGCGGCGCACGCGGCCGGCTACCGGCACGCCGAAGCCTACGCGCCGTTCCCCGTGGAAGGCCTGGCCGAAGCGCTCGGCTTCGAGCGCACGCGCGTGCCGCTGTTCACCTTCCTCGGCGGGCTGGCCGGCGGCCTGGGCGGCTTCTTCCTGCAGTGGTATTCCGCCGTCGTCGACTACCCGCTCGACATCGCCGGCCGGCCCCTGGACAGCTGGCCCATGTTCGTGCCCGTCACCTTCGAGATGGCGGTGCTGGGCGCCGCCTTCGCGGCGGTGATCGCGATGCTGGCCGGCTGCGGCCTGCCGCAGTTGCGGCATCCGGTTTTCAATGCGCCGGACTTCGAACTGGCGATGCGCAACCGCTTCTTCCTCTGCCTGCCGGCGCACGATCCTGCCTTCGAGCGCGAAGCCGCGCAGCGCCTGCTCGCCTCGCTGCAGCCGCTGCGCTGGGTGGAGGTGCCGCAGTGAAGGCTCGCTGGCTCGCCTGCGCGCTGCCGCTGGCACTGACGCTGGCCGGCTGCGAGCGCCTGATGCACGACATGTACGAGCAGCCGCGCTACGGCCCCGATGCGGCCAGCCCCTTGTTCGCCGACGGCCGTGCCGAGCGGCCCCCGCCGCCGGGCAGCGTGCCCGCCGCGATGGGCACGCTGGCGGCCACCAGCAGCGGCCACCTCGGGCGTGACGAACTGGTGGCGCGCGCACAGGCCGCCGCCGCATCGGCGCCCGCGGCCATCACACCGGCCCTGCTGGCGCGCGGACAGGAACGCTTCGCCATCTACTGCGAGCCCTGCCACGGCCCGCTCGGCGACGGCGAAGGGCCCGTGGTGCAGCACGGCTTCCCGCACCCGCCCTCGTACCACGAGCAGCGCCTGCGCGACGCACCCGACCGCCACTTCTACGACGTGATCAGCCAGGGGCACGGCGTGATGTACTCGTATGCCGACCGCGTCACGCCGCAGGACCGCTGGGCCATCGTCGCCTACATCCGCGCGCTGCAACTGAGCCAGGGCGCGCGGGTCGCCGAGTTGCCGCCCGCGTTGCGCGCGCGCCTGCCGGCCAGCGGAGGCGGACGATGAGATGGCTGCTCGCGCTGTGGCTCGCGGCCTGGTGGTGGTGCCTGGGGCTGGTGCTGGGCGCCTATGTCAACACATGGGTGCATCAGCTCACCGGCGGCGGCTGGGGCGCGCCGTTCGTGGTGCTGGTGCCGCGCATGGCGCGCGCGATGCCGTGGCTGCTGCTCGGCCTGCTGCCGGTGGCGCTGGGGGCGGGGATCCTCTATCCGTGGGCGCGCGACCCTTCCTGGCTGGGGGCGCTGGCGCACCCGGACTTTCCTTCGCTCTGGCTGGCGCAACCCTTCTTCACGCTCCGGCTGGTGATTTACGCGGCCGGTTGGTGGTGCATCACCCGGCCCTGGATGCTGGCGCGCAAGGGCCGCACCGCCGCCGCGCTGGTGCTGTACACGGTGATCACCTCGCTCGCCGCGGTGGACCTGCTGGCGTCGCTGGTGCCGGGCTGGTACAGCACCGCGTTCGGCCTGGTGGCGATGAGCGTGCAGGCTCTCTCGGGGGCGGCATTGGCGACGCTGCTCGCCGTGCGGGCGGAGCTGGCGGTGCCCTGGCGCGATCTCGGCAACCTGCAGCTGATGTGGGTGATGTCCTGGGCCTACCTCGCCTTCATGCAGTTCCTGATCATCTGGGCCGAGAACCTGCCGCGCGAGATCGCGTGGTACCTGCCGCGCCTGTCCGGCGGCTGGCAGTACGCGGCCCTGGCGCTGGTGCTCGCGCAGCTGGTGCTGCCCTTCCTGGCGCTGCTGCTGCGCCGCGTGAAGGACGACCCCGCGCAGCTGCGCTGGGTCGCCGCCTGGCTGCTCGCCGCCACGGCCTTCGACGCGCTGTGGATGGTGCTGCCTTCGCTGGGCGTGGTGGGGGTGCGGCGATGAACACGCGCGCCGTCCTTTGGGCGGCCGCGGCCATCGCATGCGCGGTGGTGCTGGCGGTCGCGGGGGTGTTCCTGCTGCTGCACTTCTGGAAGGTGGCGCCGGAGAGCGGACCGGTGCAAGGGCAGGATGCGGCGCTCGCAGCCCAGGCCAGCCTGCGCAGCGCGCCGCAGCCGGAGCGGGTCGCTCGGCGGGCGGAGCAGGAGCGGCGCCTGCACGGCTTCGGCTGGGTGGACGCGCGGCGCGGCATCGCGCACATCCCGATCGAGCAGGCGATGGACCTCCTCGTGCAGGGGGTGCGGCCATGAAACGACGCGATTTCCTGGCCGGGGCGGCGGCCCTGGTGCAGTTGCCGGGCGCGGAGCTGCCGCTGGCGTTGCAGTTCCGGGACAGCGCCGGGCGCAGCGTACGCCTCGGGGATTTCTTCGATGGCGTGCGCCCCGTGCTGCTGGTGCCCGGCTACTGGCACTGCCCGCAGCTGTGCGGGCTGGTGATGCAGTCGCTGCTGGATGCGCTGCACAAGGGCGGGGTGGCACGGGAGGGTTTCCGCATCGTCGGCTTCAGCGTCGCGCCGGAGGACACGCCGGCCGACGCGCGGAAGCGGCGCGCGAGCGACCTCGCGTTCGCCGGGTTCCTGCTGCAGGGAAAGCCGGCGCACTCGCCGATCGCACTGGAACTGCTGGTGGCCCGCGGCGATGCGAGCGCGCGGCTGGCCGGCGCGCTCGGCGTGCGCTACGTGCCTTCTGCGCAAGGCTACGAACACCCCGCCGTCGTCATCGTCGCCACCCCTTCCGGCCGCGTCGCGCGCTACCTGCCCGGCCTGGGCCTCGATCCGGGCGAACTGCGCGTCGCATTGGCCGAAGCGCGCGGCGGGCGCATCGCGGGCATCGGCGAACGGATCGCCCTGTTCTGCTCGCATCTCGAACCGCAGCCCGGCGCACACACCGGCGCGGTGATGACCGCCACGCGCATCACCGGCCTGGGTGCCGCGGCGGCGCTGGCCGCCTGGTGCTGGCGCCGCCGGCACGGAGCGCAGCATGGGGACTGACGGCAGCGCCGGCCTGTGGCTGCCCGGTGCGTCCTCCATCGCACCGCGCACGGACCTGCTGCTCGCGGCCATGGTGCTGCTGTGCGGCGTGGTGGCCGCGGGCGTGTGCGTTGCGATCGTCTTCTTCTGCATCCGCTACCGCCGCGGCGCGCACGTGCAGCGCAGCGCCATCCACCGCAAGCTGGGGCTGGAGCTCGCGTGGACATTGATTCCGCTCGCACTCTTCGTCGGCCTGTTCACCTGGGCCGCCCACGACTTCGTCGCGTTCTACCGCGCGCCCGCCGACGCGCTGCCGGTCTACGTAGTGGCGAAGCAGTGGATGTGGAAGCTGGAACACCGCAACGGCCGGCGCGAGATCAACGAGCTGCACGTTCCGCTGGGCCAGCCGGTGCGATTGGTGATGACTGCGCAGGATGCGATCCACAGCTTCTTCGTGCCGGCCTTCCGGCTCAAGCAGGACGTGGTGCCGGGCCGCTACACCGGCCTGTGGTTCAAGCCCACGCACCTGGGCGAATTCCAGCTGTTCTGCGCCGAGTACTGCGGCAGCGAGCATGCGCGCATGCTGGGCCGCATCGTGGTGATGACGCCGGCCGACTACGCCCGCTGGCTGGCGAGCGGAACGCCCGAGCCGAGCCTGGCCCAGTACGGCTTCGTGCGCTTCCGCCAGCTCGGGTGCAGCGGCTGCCACGCAGCCGGCTCGATCGTGCACGCGCCGGCACTGGAAGGCCTGATCGGCCGCACCGTGCACCTGCAGGACGGCCGCAGCCTGGTGGCCGACGAGAACTACGTGCGCGATTCCATCCTGCTGCCACGCAAGGACGTGGTGGCGGGCTTCGACCCCGTGATGCCCTCCTTCGCCGGACAGGTGAACGAGGAGGACCTGCAGGCCCTCGTGGCCTACGTGCGCTCCACCGGCGGAGCGCAAACGGGAGTGCGCCCGTGAACTACCTGCAAGATGGAATGACCCTGCGTTCGTGGCTCGCCACCACCGACCACAAGCGCATCGCGATCCTCTACGCCATCTCCATCACGGCCTTCTTCTTCATCGGCGGGCTGGCGGCCACCGTGATCCGGCTGGAACTCGCCACGCCGGCGGGCGACCTGGTCAGCGACGACAGCTACAACCGCCTCTTCACCGCCCACGGCGTGATCATGGTGTGGCTGTTC
>NZ_DASSVG010000723.1:0-3687 GCF_035706265.1 Ramlibacter sp.
CCGCCGGTGGCCAGCAGCACGGTCTTGGCGTGCAGCACGTGCAGGTCGCCCGTTTCCATCTCCAGCGCCGTCACGCCCACCACGTCGCCCTCGGCGTCGCGGATCAGGTCGAGCGCCATCCACTCGACGAAGAACGAGGTCTTGGCGCGCACGTTCTGCTGGTACAGCGTGTGCAGCATGGCGTGGCCGGTGCGGTCGGCCGCGGCGCAGGCGCGCTGCACCGGCTTCTCGCCGTAGTTGGCGGTGTGGCCGCCGAAGGGGCGCTGGTAGATCGTGCCGTCCGGGTTGCGGTCGAACGGCATGCCGAAGTGCTCCAGCTCGTAGACGACCTTGGGCGCCTCGCGGCACATGAACTCGATCGCGTCCTGGTCGCCCAGCCAGTCGCCGCCCTTGACGGTGTCGTAGAAGTGGTAGTGCCAGTTGTCCTCGGACATGTTGCCGAGCGACGCGCCGATGCCGCCCTGCGCCGCCACCGTGTGCGAGCGGGTGGGGAACACCTTGGTCAGCACGGCCACGTTCAGGCCGGCCAGGGCCAGTTGCAGGGAGGCGCGCATGCCGGAGCCGCCGGCGCCCACGATGACGACGTCGAACTTGCGCGTCGTGATGTTGCTGTTGGTATAGGCCATGTTCTTCAAATCCTCCAGAGGACCTGGATCGCCCAGCCGGCGCAGCCCAGGAGCCACACGATGACGAGGATCTGCAGCACCAGGCGCACCCCGACCGGTTTCACGTAGTCCATCAGCACCTCGCGCATGCCGACCCACACGTGGTAGACCAGGCCGACGATGGTGGCGAAGGTGAGCATCTTCATGGGCTGCGGCGCGAAGATGCCGGCCCACTTGTCGTAGCCGATCTCGCCGCGCGTGAGCAGCAGCTGCGCCAGCACGACGAGGGTGAAGACGGCCATCAGCACGCCCGAGACGCGCTGCGCGAGCCAGTCGCGGATGCCGTAGTGCGCACCGACGACGGTGCGGCGGGAGCCGTAGTTGACTGCCATTTTTTCCTGGACTCCTTGCGATCAGTAGAGGCCGAACAGCTTCGCGCCCAGCAGCACCGTGAGCACCAGGCTGACGACGAGCGTGAACTTCGCGGTGGTGGCGCCGCGCTGCTTGGTGACGGCGGCGTGGCTCACGTCCGACCAGACGTGCCGCAGGCCGGCGAAGAAGTGCAGCAGGTAGGCCCAGATGAGGGCCAGCACGAACAGCTTCAGCACGACGCCGGAGGCGCCGTTGGCGAAGGCGCTGCGGAAGCGGGCGAAGGAGATCTCGGAGGAGACCGAGCGGTCGAACAGCCACAGCACCAGCGGCAGCAGCAGGAACATCACCACGCCGCTGAAGCGGTGCATGCCCGAGACGATGGCGGCCGCCGGCCAGCGGTACGACGGCAGGTCCTTGAAGGCGTTGATGTTGCGGAACTCAGGTCGCTTCCCGGCGGCTTCTGTCATGTGTCTGTTTCTTTCAGGGTGGCGCATACGCGAGGGGGGGAAAGAGGGAGGGAGGACGCGGACAGCCGGAAATTCTATTTCAACGCGACAAACTGACTCGAACGTTGCAATCCGGGCGGTCCCTGATGTGCACTGTCTTGCGCTAACTCAACTCATTGCGGTAATGGTGGCTGTCGGTGCGATACAGGCCGCGGCGCAGCTCCATCGGCACGTCGTTGTAGGTGTACGAGAGGCGCTCCACCGAGAGCAGCGGCGCGCCGGGCTTGGTCGCGAGCAGGGCCGCCGCCGCCTCGTCGGCGGCCACGGCGCGGATCTTCTCCTCGGCGCGCACCATGCGCACGCCGAAGGCGAGCTCGAACAGCGCGTAGGTGGGGCCCTGGTGGCCCGCCATCTGTTCGGCCGTGAGGCCCTTGAAGGTGTTTCCCGGCAGCCAGATGTCCTCGAGGATGGTGGGGCGGCCCGCGAAGGAGAGGATGCGCCGCACCTGCACCACCGCGTCGCCGGTGCGCAGCTGCAGCGCGCGGGCCACCTCGGCGCTCGCGCGGGCGCGCCGGCACTCCAGCACCGTGCGCTCGGCGCGCTCGTCCTCGCGCGCGCCGCTGTCCGGCACCAGCTTGAGGAAGCGGTAGCGCACGTGCTGCTCGGCGTGGGTGGAGACGAAGGTGCCCTTGCCCTGGCGGCGCACCACCAGGTTCTCGGCCGCGAGTTCGTCGATCGCCTTGCGCACCGTGCCCTGGCTCACGCGGAAGCGCGCGGCCAGGTCCATCTCGCTCGGGATCGCCTCGCCCGGCTTCCATTCGCCGGCCTGCAGGCTTTGCAGGATCAGCCCCTTGATCTGCTGGTACAGCGGGCTGAACGCGGGCGTCGCGGAATCGGACGCGCCGGGCGTGTCGGCGGTGGTGGGAGGGGTCAGGGCGGCCATGGGGCGGGGACGCTGCGGAGGCGCAGCGCGCAGGTCGAATCATATCTTATATAAGACATAAGACAAATTGACTCCCCCGGGTTTCCACGGGTACACTCCCGGGTTGTCCGGCAGGGCCCTGGCGGCATCGCCGCGCGCCTTTCTCGACTTCGTTTCCTCACTTCCTTCGGAGAATTCCATGAGCAAGAAGCCCGTCCGCGTTGCCGTCACCGGCGCCGCCGGCCAGATCGGTTACGCCCTGCTGTTCCGCATCGCCTCCGGCGAGATGCTGGGCAAGGACCAGCCCGTGATCCTGCAGCTGCTGGAGATCCCCGACGAGAAGGCGCAGAAGGCGCTCAAGGGCGTGATGATGGAGCTGGAAGACTGCGCCTTCCCGCTGCTGGCCGGCATGGAAGCCCACGGCGACCCGAACACCGCCTTCAAGGACACCGACTACGCCCTGCTGGTGGGCGCCCGTCCGCGCAGCGCCGGCATGGAGCGCAAGGACCTGCTGTCCGCCAACGCGCAGATCTTCACCGCCCAGGGCAAGGCCCTCGACAAGGTGGCCTCGCGCAACGTGCGGGTGCTGGTGGTCGGCAACCCCGCCAACACCAACGCCTACATCGCGATGAAGAGCGCGCCCAGCCTGCCGCGCAAGAACTTCACCGCCATGCTGCGCCTGGACCACAACCGCGCCCTGAGCCAGGTGGCCGCCAAGACCGGCACCCAGGTCGCCGACATCGAGAAGCTGACGGTGTGGGGCAACCACTCGCCCACCATGTACGCCGACTACCGCTTCGCCACCGTGAACGGCAAGTCCGTGAAGGACCTGATCAACGACCAGGAATGGAACAAGAACGTGTTCCTGCCCACGGTCGGCAAGCGCGGCGCCGCCATCATCGAGGCGCGCGGCCTGTCCTCCGCTGCCTCCGCCGCCAACGCGGCCATCGACCACATGCGCGACTGGGCCCTGGGCACCAACGGCAAGTGGGTCACGATGGGCATTCCGTCGGACGGCAGCTACGGCATCCCGAAGGACGTGATGTACGGCTTCCCGGTGGTGTGCAAGGACGGCAAGTACGAGATGGTGCAGGGCCTGGCCATCGACGACTACAGCCGCGAGATGATGAACAAGACCCTGGCCGAGCTCGAGGAAGAGCGCGCCGGCGTGGCCAGCCTGCTGGGCTGATCCACGGACAACACGAAGGCGGCCTGCGGGCCGCCTTCGGCTTTGCAAGGAGTGGAAATGAATTCGAATGCATCCGCCGGTGCGCGCTTCCGCGCCGCCGTCGCCGAGGAAGCGCCGCTGCAGGTGATGGGCGCGATTACCGCCTATGCCGGC
>NZ_DASSVG010000724.1:0-6144 GCF_035706265.1 Ramlibacter sp.
GAACTACTTCTACCCCGACCTGCCCAAGGGCTACCAGATCTCGCAGTACGAGATCCCGGTGGTGCAGGGCGGCGAGATCGCGTTCTACCTCGGCGACGAGAAGAAGACGGTGCGCCTCGTGCGCGCCCACCTGGAAGAGGATGCCGGCAAGTCGCTGCACGAGGATTTCGTCGGCCAGTCCGGCATCGACCTGAACCGCGCCGGCACGCCGCTGCTGGAGATCGTGACCGAGCCGGACATGCGCTCCTCCGACGAGGCGGTGGCGTATGCGAAGGAACTGCACAAGATCGTTACCTGGATCGGCATCTGCGACGGCAACATGCAGGAAGGCAGCTTCCGCTGCGACGCCAACGTGTCGGTGCGCAAGCCCGGCCAGCCCCTGGGCACCCGGCGCGAGATCAAGAACCTGAACTCCTTCAAGTTCATGAAGGAGGCGATCGACTTCGAGGTGCGCTGGCAGATCGAGCAGCTGGAAGACGGCCTCGCGATCGAGCAGGCCACCGTGCTGTTCGACCCCGACACCGGCGAGACGCGCGCCATGCGCACCAAGGAAGACGCGGCCGACTACCGCTACTTCCCCGATCCGGACCTGCCGCCGCTGACGATCGCGCCCGAGTGGGTGGAGCAGATCCGCGGCGGCATGCCGGAGCTGCCGCGCGTGATGGCGGCGCGCTTCGTCGCCGACTACGGCCTGCCGGAATACGACGCCACCACGCTCACCCAGAGCAAGGCGATGGGCGCCTACTTCGAGGAGGCGGCGCGCGCCAGCGGCCAGCCCAAGCTGGCCAGCAACTGGATCATGGGCGAGGTGTCGCGGCGCCTGAACGCGCAGGAGATCGGCATCGAGCAGGCGCCGGTGGCCGCCGCGACGCTGGCGGCGCTGATCCGGCGCATCCAGGACGGCACCGTCTCCAACAACGCGGCCCGGCAGGTGTTCGACGCGCTGTGGAACGAAGGTACGCAGAAGGAAGGCGGCGCCGACGCTGCGGCGCGGGTGGACGCGGTCATCGAGGCCAAGGGCCTGAAGCAGATGAACGACAGCGGCGCGCTGGAGCGCATCGTCGACGAGGTGATCGCCGCCAATCCGGCCAACGTGGAACAGGTCCGCGCCGGCAAGGACAAGGCCTTCAACGCGCTGGTCGGCCAGGCCATGAAGGCGAGCAAGGGCAAGGCGAACCCGCAGCAGGTGGGCGACATGCTGCGGCAGAAGCTGGGGCTCTGAGGCCCACTCCTGGGGGCTGCGGCCCCCGATGGCGGGCCACGGAATGTCGCCGAGGCGACCCGGAATCAGCGCTTGCGCTGGATGGTGGGCGTGCTCGCGGCCCCGGAAGTGGAGGTGGCCGCGGCCCCCCCTGAGGTGGAGGTGGCCGCCGCCGGCGCCAGCTGCGCCCACAGCGGCCGCAGCCGCGCCAGTTCTTCGTCGAACTGGGCGTCGATGCGCTTCTTCTCCTCTTCCTGCGCCTCGATGAAGCGTCGCTGGGCGGCGATCTGGTTGTCGTTCTCCTCGATCTGGCGCTGCAGCGCCGCCGGCCGCTTGGCCGGATCCTTGAAGAACTCCGTCTCCTGGGCGAGCTTGCGGCGCTGCTCCTCCAGCTCCGCGATGCGGCGCATCCCGGCGGCGATCACTTCCTGCTGGGCCCGCAGGGCCTTGGCGCGCTCGGCGTCGTGCGCCGGCTGGTTGGGATAGCGCGCGAGCAGGGCCTTCTGGGCGCGCCGCTCGTCCGTCTGGCGCTGGCGCTCCTCCGCGAGCTTGCGCTCACGTTCCTCGAAAGCCGCGCGCTCCTGCGCCGTCATCGAGGGGCCGATGATGCGGCGCACCGTGCCGTCCTTCTTCAGCTCGCGCTGCTCGCGGTCCAGGCATTCGATGATCGGGCGGTCGGAGGTCAGGCGCTGGCCCCGCGCGTCGACGCAGGTGAAGATGCTCCCGATCGATCCCCCGGCCTGCGCCCAGGCGGGCGCGAGCACGCCGGCGGCCCCGAGGGCGCCGAGCAGGAGACGGAAGCTACCGAAAGAAGGCACCGATTTCCTCTTCAGCCGGCTCCGTAACGTTCCCGGTAGGCGACTACCTTCCCGTAGTGCTGTCCGAGTTCGTCGCCGGCATGCACCTGCAGATAATGCAAGAGATCTGCCAGCCTGGCGATGGCACAGACTGTCAAGCCGAGCCTTTCGCGGACATATTGCACGGCGCTCCACGGCACGTCGTGGCCGTCCTCGGTCGCCTTTTCCTGCCGATCCAGGGCGATGGCCACCGCGTGCGGGGTGGCGCCCGCCGCCTGGATGAGCGCGATCGATTCCCGCGCCGCCGTGCCGGCCGACATCACGTCGTCGACGATCAGCACGCGGCCGCGCACCGGGGCGCCGACCAGGGTGCCTCCCTCGCCGTGGTCCTTGGCTTCCTTGCGGTTGTAGGCGTAGGGCACGTTGCGGCCGGCGCGGGCCAGCTCGATCGCCACCGCGGCCGCCAGGGGAATGCCCTTGTAGGCCGGGCCGAACAGCATGTCGAACTCGATGCCGGAGGCGAGGATGCGGCGTGCATAGAATTGCGCCAGCCGCCCCAGCTTCGCACCGTCGTCGAACAGGCCCGCGTTGAAGAAGTAGGGGGAGAGGCGTCCGGCCTTGGTCTTGAATTCACC
This sequence comes from Ramlibacter sp., assembly GCF_035706265.1. Lineage (GTDB taxonomy): Bacteria > Pseudomonadota > Gammaproteobacteria > Burkholderiales > Burkholderiaceae_C > Ramlibacter. The sequence goes on from NZ_DASSVG010000724.1 coordinate 2,634, forward strand.
GAAGCGCAGGACGCCCGACTGCACGGCGAACTCCACGAAATCCTGGGCCAGGGCGTCCTGGCTGCCATCCGCCATCATGGGTAAATCCTTCTTCAAACTGACCAGCCTGAACCTCAATGGCATCCGCTCGGCGGCCAGCAAGGGTGTCGAGGCGTGGCTTGCACAGACGAGCCCCGATTGTATTTGCGTGCAGGAGGTCAAGGCGCAGGCGCCGGACGTGCACGGCCGCTACGACGCGCTCGCCGGCCTCAAGGGCCACTTCCATTTCGCGCAGAAGAAGGGCTACTCGGGCGTCGGCGCCTTCAGCCGCCACGAGCCGAGCGACGTGATCGTCGGCTTCGGCTGCGAGGAGTTCGACGCCGAGGGCCGCTACGTGGAGCTGCGCTTCGACACCCCGCAGCGCAAGTTCTCCATCATCAGCTGCTACTTCCCCTCCGGCTCCTCGGGCGAGGAGCGCCAGCAGGCCAAGTTCCGCTTCCTCGACGTGTTCGATCCGCACCTGGTGGCGCTGAAGCGCGAGCGCGAGTTCGTGCTGTGCGGGGACATCAACATCGCCCACAAGGAGCAGGACCTGAAGAACTGGAAGGGCAACCAGAAGAACAGCGGCTTCCTGCCGGAGGAGCGCGCCTGGATGACAAAACTGTTATCCGAAACCGGCTTGGTGGACGTGTACCGTCACCTGCATCCCGAGACCACCGACGACTGCTACACGTGGTGGAGCAACCGCGGGCAGGCGTATGCGAAGAACGTGGGGTGGCGGCTGGACTACCAGATCGCGACCCCGAGCATCGCTCGAACCGCGCGTGAGGCGGCCATCTACAAGACCACGCGCTTCAGCGACCATGCGCCGCTGACGATCGCTTACGAAATGGCGTTCTGAGGCGCGCGCCTCAGATCACTTCCACGCAGTCCGAACCGCAGGCGCCCGGCGTGGCCGGTTCGCGCTGCGGCGCGGGCCGGTGCAGGACGGCGCGCGAGGGCACGATGCGCAAGCCCGCGTCCGCTACCACGGCCTGGCCGTCGACGATCAGCGAATAGTCGGTAGGCGACTGCGGCGGCCAGACCAGGGCGACCTCGGGCCGCTGGGCGGCGTTGTCGCGCGTGCGGCGGCCGGCTTCGCCCACCGCCAGTTCGCCGCCCTGCAGAACTGGAGTCACGGCCACGGCATGCGGCGCGCCGCGTTCGCTCGAAGTCAGCAGGTAGGCGAAGCGGTAGCGCTGCATCACTTCCGCCAGCTTGGACAGATCGACAGGAATGGTCATGGCCCGGCCCCGTGGATGGGTGTGAAGGGAAGAGCGTAGCCGAGATCGGTGCCGTCCCATTTGACGGCGGTCGGGTTGCAACTCCGGCGCCGTGCGCGAGGTCCAAGAAGATGGTATTGCCGGCTCACCTGGGCAGGGCTCGAACGGAAGGGACAGGCACCATGGAACTGAACGCGCTGATGGTTCGCTACATCGTCCACGACGTGGATGCGGCGATCGCTTTCTACACCCGCCACTTCGGCTTCCGTGTCGCCGGCCAATCGGGCCCGTACTTCGCCATCCTGGAGAAGGAGAACCTGCAGCTCGTGTTGAGCCCGCCCAAGGGACCGGGCGGAGGCTCGCAGCCGATGCCGGATGGAAGCCGCCCCGAGCCCGGTGGCTGGAACCGGCTGATCGTGAAGACCGGCAAGCTCGATGCCGAAGTGGCCGGACTGAAGCAGGCCGGCGTCAAGTTCCGCAACGAGATCGTCTCGGGGCCGGGTGGGCGGCAGATCCTGGTGGAGGATCCGTCGGGCAACCTGGTGGAGCTCTTCGAGCCGGCGGCGCCGGCGGCGTAGCGCGCTACTCCTTCAGCGCTCCGTCTCGGAGGCGGCGCGTTCCTTCATGTCCGCGTAGGCTGCGGCGGTCAGGGCCGCCAGGGCCTCGTGATCGACGGGGCGCTCCGGCCGGAGCTTCACGTGGCGCATGGATTTGCCGGTGCCCTCCAGCAGGCCCGCCGGATCGGAAAGCTCCGCGCCGCGGAAGAAGCCCACGTTCACGTGGGCACGGAAGGCGCCCACATACGCAAACGCCGCATCGCCGACGCAGGCCGTCGGGTAGCCGTCGTGCAGCAGCTCGCGGACGTCGTCTCCGCAGGCGCGCATCTGCTCGAACCAGTGCTGCGCGAGCTGGCCCAGGGGGCCGGGGTGGTCGTGCATCCAGGCTGCGACCGCAGGGTCATGCCGCACTGCGCTTGGGAAGCGGAAGAGACGAGTCGGGGGCATGGAAACGTTTGCCCGAGCGGTGCGGATCTCGCTCTTTCAGCGCTCCGCGGCGAAGGCCGCATGGAAGGTGACCTCGCCTTGCGGAACGGCCGCACCGAAGGGGAGAGCCTGGAAGTATTCCTGCGGCACATCCGGCAGCACGAGCCCGGGACGATGCGCGAAACCGAAGCGGCCGTAGAACGCAGGCTCTCCCACCAGCACGCACCCGGCGGCACCCCGCTCGCGCAACAGCGACAAGCCGGTTTCGATCAGGGACCGGCCGATCCCCTGTTTCTGCAGCGCAGGGAGGACGGAGACGGGCCCCATTCCGAACCATCCCGCCGAACCATCGGAGATCGTCACTGGCGAGAAGGCGATGTGGCCGACGACGCGCCCCGCGCGTTCGCCCACCAGGGAGACGGCCAGCGCATCGGCTTCACGCAAGGCGTGGACGATGAACTGCTCGGTCTGCCGGCTGTGGGGGTGGGTAGCAAAGGCCTGGCGAGTGACCTCGTCGATGGCGCTTGCGTCCTCGGGCGTCTCGGGGCGAATGACGATGGACGCTTCACTGCTCCTCATCGCGTCCCTCCCATGGGATCCACCCGGGAAGCCTGCTGCTGGAGTTCCTGGGCGAGCCCGATGAGGATTCCTTCGGGGCCGCGGATGTAGCAGAGCCGATAGATGTCTCCATATCGGACCACTTCGCCGACGACCGTGGCGCCGTGTTTGCGCAGCCGCGCGAGCGTATCGTCGATGTCTTCCACGGCGAACATCACGCGCAGGTAGCCGAGCGCGTTCACCGGCGCGACGCGGTGATCGGCCGCCACGGGGGGCGCCAGGAAGCGGGACAACTCCAGCCGGCTGTGGCCATCCGCCGTGCGCAGCATGGCGATCTCCACGCGCATGCCGCGCAAGCCGGTGACGCCGTCGGCCCAGTCTCCCTCGATCGGGGCACGCCCTTCGAGTTCGAGACCCAGCTCGGTGAAGAAGGCGATGGCCGCATCGAGGTCTTCCACCACGATGCCGACGTTGTCCATGCGCTTGACTGTCATGATGTCTCCGAGTTAACGCCGGTTTGAGGTTCCCCGTTCGAGCAGCAGCCGCGCGCTTCCTGGACGGGCGGGCACTTGACGGAGCCGTACGAGCAGAAGACGCAACAGTCGCCTTCCTTCGGCGTGAGCAGCGCCTGACATCCCTCACACCTATGGAAATACAGGCACGAATCGGTCGGCATGGTCTCGACGGACGTGAATCCGCAGCGCGGGCACGTAAGCGCCGATTCGAGAA
>NZ_DASSVG010000725.1:0-2322 GCF_035706265.1 Ramlibacter sp.
CCGCCCGTCCGGCTTCGGCCGCAAGGAGTACGCCGAGGCGACGGTGCGGTCCTTCGCGTTCTGGTTGTAGTCGACGAAGACGCCGCGCCGCTCCTCCTTCCACCATTGGCTGGAGGCGATGGTCGGCGCCCGCCGCTCCACTTCGCGGGCGAGAGCGAGCGCCGCGCGCCGCACCTCGTCGAAGGTCCAGCGAGGTTCGATGCGCACCGGCACGTGGATGCCGCGCGAGCCCGAGGTCTTGGGCCAGCCTTTCAGGCCCAGGTCGGACAGGACCGCATGCACCACCCGCGCGACCTCCTGGATCTGCGGCCATTCGACGCCCGGCACGGGATCGAGGTCCACCCGCAGCTCGTCGGGGTGCTCCAGGTCCTCCGCCCGCACGGGGTGCGGATGCAGCTCCAGGCAGCCGAGGTTGGCCATCCAGGCCAGGTCGGCCGGATGGCGCGGCACGATCTCCTCGGCGCTGCGGCCGGAGGGAAAGCGGATCTCGGCCACCTCCAGCCAGTCGGGGCGCTTCGCCGGCGCGCGCTTCTGGAAGAAGAATTCGTCGTGGATGCCGTTCGGGTAGCGCACCAGGATGCAGGGCCGGCCGCCCGCGCCGCGCAGCGCGCCCTCGGCGACCGCGAGGTAATAGTTCACGACATCGAGCTTGGTGATGCCCGCCTCCGGGATCAGCAGCTTGCCGCTGTTGGTGACCACCAGCTCGCGTCCCTCGATCTCCAGCAGCGTCTCGTCCATTGACCCGGCCATGCACCCAAAGTACACCGCCGTGGGACAATACGGCGTCAGACACGGCCGTGTGCAAGCGCGGCTGCCCCGTCCTGGCGGACGGGCGCCGAGCGCGGCGGTCTCAGAAAGCGGCCGTGCTGCAGCACGGCCGCGTGCCATCCCGGAGTCCCCCTTGTCGTCCTCGCCCCTCAGCGCCGAAGTCCAGCGCCGCCGCACCTTCGCCATCATCTCGCACCCCGACGCCGGTAAAACGACGCTGACGGAAAAGCTGCTGCTGTTCTCCGGCGCGATCCAGATCGCCGGCGCGGTGAAGGGCCGCAAGGCCTCGCGCCACGCCACCTCCGACTGGATGGAGATCGAGAAGCAGCGCGGCATCTCGGTGGCCTCCTCGGTGATGCAGATGCTGTACCGCGACCACGTGGTCAACCTGCTCGACACGCCCGGCCACAAGGACTTCTCGGAAGACACCTACCGGGTGCTCACCGCGGTCGACGCCGCGCTGATGGTGATCGACGCGGCCAACGGCGTGGAAGCGCAGACCAAGCGCCTGATCGAGGTCTGCCGCCAGCGCGACACGCCCATCATCACCTTCGTCAACAAGATGGACCGCGAGGTGCGCGAGCCGCTCGACATCCTCGACGAGGTGGAGCGCGAGCTGGGCATGCCCTGCGTGCCCATGACGTGGCCGGTGGGCAAGGGCAAGACCTTCGGCGGCATCATGAACCTGCGCACCCAGGCCATGACCGTGTTCGAGTCCGGCAGCGAGCGTCGCCCGCAGGACTTCGACACCATCCCGCTGGCCGACACCGGCGAGCTGCAGCGCCGCTTCGGCGCCGAGTACGACCAGGCCGCCGAGAGCATGGAGCTGGCGGCCGGCGCCTCGCCCGAGTGGGACCACGCGGCCTTCCTCGCGGCCAAGCAGACGCCGGTGTTCTTCGGCTCTGCCGTCAACAACTTCGGCGTGATGGAGGTGCTGGACGCGCTGGTGGACCTGGCGCCGCCGCCGCAGCCGCGCACCAGCAACGCGATCGTCAACCGCCAGCCGCAGGAGCGCATCGTCGCTCCCGACGACACGGCCTTCTCCGGCGTGGTGTTCAAGGTGCAGGCCAACATGGATCCCTCGCACCGCGACCGCATCGCCTTCGTGCGCATGGCTTCGGGCAAGTACACGCCGGGCATGAAGCTCAAGGTGCAGCGCACCGGCAAGGAGCTGCGGCCGACCTCGGTGGTCACCTTCCTGTCGCAGCGGCGCGAGGCGGTGGACGAGGCCTATGCGGGCGACATCATCGGCTTCACCACCCACGGCGGCGTGCAGCTGGGCGACACCATCACCGACGGCACGGTGAACCTGCAGTACACCGGGCTGCCCTTCTTCGCGCCGGAACTGTTCCAGGTGGTGGTGCTGAAGAATCCGCTGCGCACCAAGCAGTTGCAGCAGGGCCTGGCACAGCTGGGCGAGGAAGGCGCGATCCAGGTCTTCCGGCCGCAGATCGGCGGGCCGATGCTGCTCGGCGCGGTCGGCCAGCTGCAGTTCGAGGTGGTCGCGCACCGGCTGGAACATGAATACGGCGTGAAGGCGCGCATCCAGCCGGC
>NZ_DASSVG010000726.1:0-6731 GCF_035706265.1 Ramlibacter sp.
CGCCTTCAGGCGCTGCCGCACCTCGGCCTCCTCGCCATCGGGCGTGAAGGTGATGCAATCCATCGGGCAGATGTCGACGCAGGCGTCGCATTCGATGCAGGCGCTCTGGTTGAAGACGGTCTGCACGTCGCAGTTGAGGCACCGCTGCGCCTCCTTGAAGGCGACCTTGGCGTCGAAGCCCAGCTCCACCTCCACCCGGATGCTGGCCAGCGCCTTCTCCGCCTGCGCCCATGGCACCTTGAAGCGCTTGTCCAGCGAGGTCGCGTTGTCGTAGCTCCACTCGTGGATGCCCATCTTCTGCGACATCAGGTTGGTCGTCGGCGCGGGGCGCGCGCGCGGATCCTGGCCGCTGAGCAGCAAATCGATCGAGACCGCCGCCTCGTGGCCGTGCGCCACCGCCGTGATGATGTTCTTGGGCCCGAGCGCGGCGTCGCCGCCGAAGAACACGTTGGGCACCGTGGACTGGAAGGTGGCCTGATCCAGCACCGGCAGGCCCCACTTGTCGAATTCGAGCCCGCAGTCGCGCTCGATCCAGGGGAAGGCGTTCTCCTGGCCGACGGCGACCAGCACCTCGTCGCACTCGAAGAAGGCGTCCGGCTCGCCGGTGGGAATCAGGCTGCGGCGGCCCTTCTCGTCGTACTCGGCGCGCACGATCTGGAAGCGCATGCCGGTGAGGCGACCGTGCTCGTGCACGAAGGCCACCGGCACGTGGTAGTTGAGGATCGGGATGCCCTCGTGCATGGCATCCTCCTTCTCCCACGGCGAGGCCTTCATCTCCTCGAAGCCGCTGCGCACGATCACCTTCACGTCGGTGCCGCCCAGGCGGCGGGCGGAACGGCAGCAGTCCATCGCGGTGTTGCCGCCGCCCAGCACGATCACGCGCTTGCCGACGCTGGTGACGTGGCCGAAGGAGACCGAGGCGAGCCAGTCGATGCCGATGTGGATGTGGCTCGCCGCTTCCTGGCGGCCGGGGATGTCGAGGTCGCGCCCGCGCGGGGCGCCGCAGCCGACGAAGATCGCGTCGTAGCCCTGGGCCATCAGCCCCTTCATCGATTCGATGCGCTGGCCGCCGACGAAGCGGGCGCCGAGCTCCAGCACGAAGGCCATCTCCTCGTCGATCACCGACTCGGGCAGGCGGAAGCGCGGGATCTGGGTGCGCATGAAGCCGCCGGGCTTGGGCTCGCCGTCGAACAGCGTGACCTCGTAGCCCAGGGGCGCGAGGTCGCGCGCCACGGTGAGCGACGCGGGGCCGGCGCCGACGCAGGCGATGCGCTTGCCGTTGCGCCGGGGCGCCGGCTGCGGCATGCGCCGCTTGACGTCGTCCTTCAGGTCGGCGGCGACGCGCTTGAGCCGGCAGATGGCCACCGGCTCCGGCTCACCGGCGTTGCTCTTCTCCACCCGGCCGCGCCGGCAGGCCGGTTCGCAGGGCCGGTCGCAGGTGCGACCGAGGATGCCGGGGAAGACGTTGGACACCCAGTTGATCATGTAGGCCTCGCCGTAGCGGCCCTGCGCGATCAGTCGGATGTATTCGGGGACGGGGGTGTGCGCGGGGCAAGCCCACTGGCAATCCACCACCTTGTGGAAATACGCCGGATTGGCGACGTTGGTCGGTTGCAAGAACCCTCCTGGACTGCACGGCCCGCTGCAGGGGCCTCTTTCAGTCTACGCCGCAGGTGCGCAGACCGGCTCTCGGTGGATTCCACTACGAGTCGAAGGGTCTGCAGTTGACGAAGCTCAGGAAAGATCGCTTGGCATCGGAACGCGCACCGGCCGGCCGCCGCGCGTGAGCCACCGGGCGGCGAACATCAGCGCAGTGGCAGCCTCGCCGAAACAGCGGCCCTGCCCCTGGTCCCAGCCGTTCTTCTTCAGGAAGGCGGCCTGTTGCGCCGTCTCCACGCCGCAGGCCACGCAGGCGAGCTTCAGGCGCCGGGCCAGGTCGCCGATCCCGAGCAGCATGCCCTGCGCCGCCGCATCGCGCTCGATGTCGCGCAGGAAGGAGGCATCCGGGATGATCTCGTCGCAGGGCAGCTGGCGCAGGTGGGACACCGAGGCGCTGGCGCCGAAGCGGCCCAGCGCGATGCGCACGCCCTTCTTGCGCAGGCCCGCGATGGCCGCGGCCTCCTTGGCCGGCAGGTTGTCCAGGGCGGAGACCTGCTGCAGTTCGAGCGCGAGGTGGCGCGCCTCCAGCCCGCTTCCGAGCGCGGCGCTGACCATGTACACCAGGTCGCTGGGGCGCATGTTGGCGAGCGAGACCTTGACGGCGATGGGCACCAGCTGCATGCCGGCGCCGCGCCAGTTCTTCATGTGCTTCAGCAGCATCTCGAACAGCCAGCCGCTCAGCACCGCATCCATCTCGGAGCTGCCGGCCAGGTCCATCAGCTCGTCGCCTTCGATGACGCGGCCCGACGCGTGCTTCCAGCGCAGCACGGCCTCCCCCGCCACCACGCGGCCGCTGGAAAGCTCCACCCGCGGCTCGTACAGCAGCTCGATCTCGTCGCGGCTCACCGCGTGGCGCAGCTCCGCGCTGAGGTCCAGCCGGCTCACCGCCATGTCCTTGAACTGCGGCGAGAAGAATTCGTAGCGGTGCGGCCCCGCCAGCTTGGCGTGACGCAGGGCCAGGCCGGCGTTGCGCATCAGCACGTCGGGCTCGGTGCCGTCGTTGGGGAACACCGAGACGCCGATGCTGCAGGTGACGAACAGCTCGGGAAAGCCCGGGCGCTGGAAGTTCACCGTCGAGTCTTCCAGCAGCTTGCTGATGAAGGCCGCGCTGGTGCCGCCTTCCATGGAGGGCACGAGGATCGCGAACTCGTCCCCGTCGAAGCGATAGAGGCTGGGGTTGTGCCGTTCCGAGCTGAGCTCGCCGCCGTGCTCGGTCTGCACGCAGCTGGCGAGGCGCTTGGCCAGTCGCTGCAGCAGCTGGTCGCCCACGCCGCGGCCGAGGGCGTCGTTGATGCGGCCGAGGTTGTCCACGCCGACGTGGATCAGCGCCCCGGGCTGCTCGCTTCCGAGCGCCTCCTCCAGCACCGCCGCCATGTCCTTGCGGTAGCGCTGCTTGTTCGGCAGGCCGGTGAGGCCGTCGTGCTGGCCCAGGAATTCCCGGTAGGCACTGGCGGCCAGGGTGTTGCGGATGCGCAGGGCCAGCTCGCTGGGATCGACCGGCTTGGAGAGGAAGTCCATGGCGCCGAGCGCCAGGGCCTTGATCTTCACCTGCGGGTCGGTGCTGCTCGTGAGCACGATCACGGGGACGTGGCGCAGCACGGCGTCCTCGCGCAGGGCGGCCAGGATGTCGAGGCCGCTCACCTTGGGCATGCTCAGGTCGAGCAGCAGCACGCCCGGCGGCCGCTTGCGCATCATGGGCACGGCGCGCTCGGGCTGGTCGGTGTGCACGAAGTGACGGTAGCCCGCATCGGCGAGGAAGGCTTCCGTCATCTCGATGTTGAGCATCTCGTCGTCGACCATCATGATCAACGCGTCGGACAGCCCGGTCGCGCGGTTGCGCCACGGGTCCTGCTGCGGCGCCAGCGCCCGCAGTTCCTGCAGCGACAGCCGGTCTTCCCCCGGTGCGAACACCGTGGGTTGCGTCGCCTGCATGTCGCGGTCGGAGTCGAAGTCCATCACGTGCCGGCGTTGTCTCGCGCCGTCTTCGATCTTGCTCATGGTTACATTGTGCCCGCGATCAGCCGGCCGCGACTTCGGGCACCTCAAGCTGTGCGGCCATTCGTGCAATGCGTTGCAGAACGCCCGAAGTTGTCTCGGAATCGCCCGCCTTGGCCGCCGCCTCCAGCTCGCGCGCCGGTTCGGTGAAGGCGTCGTAGCCGACCGTGCCGGCGGCGCCGGCCAGCCAGTGGGCAAGCCGCTCCACCTCCGGCAGGTCGCCGGACTCGAAGGCCCCACGGGTGAGATCCATCTGCTGCTGCAGGCGGGCCGCGAACTTGCGCACGATCGGCACCAGCCTGGCGTTGTCGGCGAAGCGCGAACGGATCGGCCCCTCCTCTGGCTCCGCGTCGCTCAGGTCGATGAACACGGAGCTCGGCCCTTCGGCGGGGATCTCCTCCGCCGCACCGCCCAGCGACTGCGCCACCTGCTGCAGCAGGATGTCGATGTCCACGGGCTTAGTGAGGTAGGCGCTGCAGCCGGCCTGCAGCACTTCCTCTTCGTAGCCCTTCATGGCATGCGCGGTCAGCGCCACGACCGGGATCGCCAGGCCGCGGCGACGCAGCTCGCGCGTGGCCGCATAGCCGTCCAGCACCGGCATCTGCATGTCCATCAGCACCAGGTCGTAGCTGCCCGTCGCCAGCTTGTCGAGGGCGACCTGGCCGTTCTCCGCCTCGTCGACCCAGAGGCCCTGCTCGGCCAGCACCAGCGACAGCAGCTCGCGGTTCTCCGGGCCGTCGTCCACCACCAGCACGCGCGCCGAGGGGATGCGCCAGCGGGTGCGGTGCTGCGCGGCGTCGTCGCTGCGGGCCGCCACCTGCACGGCATCGAGCATGCGCACGCCCTCCAGCGGCCCGGTGGCGAAGGTGAACAGCATGCTGGTGCCCACGCCCGGCTGGCTGCTGGCGGTGAGGTCGCCGCCGAGGGCGCGCGCCAGCCGGCGGCTGATCGCCAGCCCGAGGCCGGTGCCACCGTAGCGCCGGCTCGTGGAGGCCTCGGCCTGGGTGAAGGGGTCGAACATCGATTCGACCTTGGCCGGGTCCATGCCGATGCCGGTGTCGTTGACCTCCATGGTGTAGGTCGTGCCGTTGCAGCCCAGGACCACGTCGACCCCGCCCCGCTCCGTGAACTTGACCGCGTTGCTCAGGAGGTTGAGCACCACCTGGCGCACGCGCGCGGGATCGGACTGCACGTGCTCGGGCACCGGCGTGAGCAGCCGCAGCGACAGGCGGATGCCCTTCTCCTGCGCCTTCAGCCCCAGCTCCTGCAGCGCCGCCTGCACCACCTGGTGCGGCGCGCAGGCGATCTTCTCCACCTGCAGCTGGCCGGCCTCCACCTTCGACAGGTCCAGGATGTCGTTGATCAGCCCCAGCAGGTGCTTGCCGCTCTGGTGGATGGTGTCCAGGTAGTGGGAGGACTCGCGCTCGCTCTTGCCGAAGCCGCGTTTCAGCAGTTCGGTGAAGCCCAGGATCGCGTTCATCGGGGTGCGGATCTCGTGGCTCATGTTGGCCAGGAACTCGCTCTTGGCCGGGTTCGCGGCCTCGGCTTCCTCCTTGGCCGCGCGCAGTTCGACCCGGCTCTGTTCCAGCAGCGTGATGTCTTCCAGGCTGATCAGCACGCCGGAGGCCTTGCCGCCGCTGGCCAGCACCGGCGAGCAGTTGACGACGAAGCTGCGCAGCCGCCCCTCGCCGTCCTGCAGCTTCAGGTTCAGGTTGCGCTGCACGGCGGCGGTCTCCAGGGCCACGCGCCATGGCGGCCGGCCGGCGAGCGGCGCCCCTGATTCCTGCAGCCAAGCGATCTCGCCCACCGGACGGCCCATCAGTTGCTCGTTGCTCTTTCCGAGCAGGCGGGTGAGCGCCTCGTTGGCCAGCACGATGTTCTGCTGCTGGTCGATCACCAGCAGGCCCTCGGTGAGCGAGTCCAGCGCGGAGCGCACGCGCCCCGGGATCGCCTGCGAAGGATCGAGGTGGCGCAGCACGCGGCTGAGATAGACGTAGAACGAGGGCACGCACACCAGGCCGGCGAAGGCGAGCAGCAGCACCAGCGGCGTGGACAGGATGCCCAGCAGGCCGCGCGGCACCGTCGGCTCGAAGCGCATCTCGAGCTGGCCCCAGGGCTGGTCGGCCGCGTACAGGGTGACCTGCACCTGCGCGTCCTTCGCATCGTCGGACTCGATCGGGACCCAGTGGCGCGCGTGTTCGCCGATCGCCACCGCCAGCCGGCCGTCGCGCGTGCGCAGGCCGATGGAAAGCAGGTCCGGGTTGCGCTTGTCGATGAAGCGCAGCACGTCCTCCAGCCGGGTGGGATCGCTGCTGCTCAGGAAGGCGGCGCTGCTCGCGGCGACCGATTCGGCCAGTGCGAGCCGGCCCGCGCGCACCGCCTCCTCGCGGTCGGGAATCAGGCCGAAGAAGGAGGCCGCCAGCAGCGCGGTGCTGACGATGGAGGCGAGCCCCAGGCTGATGTAGGTGCGGGTGTCGAACAGCTTCAAGAGAATCCTCGCAGGGGATCGGCGCGTGCCGCTTCGTCCGGCGCCAGGGGCTCGTCGTCCTCCTCGTCCTCTTCCGGAGACCCGTGCGCGCGCCCGAGCACCGGCAGCGGATCGAGCAGGCGCCAGGCCGGCAGCGCGGAGAGATAGCTTCCCAGCAGCACGCCGCCGCGGACGAGCCACAGCACGTAGGCGACCGACACACCCAGCGACAGGCCGGCGACCGAGACGCTCATGGATTTCTCGAGGTCGAACTCCTGGCGCAGTTCGTTGCGCAGCCGGTTCAGCTCCTCGAGGAAGACGCCGGAGCGCAGCGTCTGCTGGAACTGCTCCATGGTGAGGCCGCTGGCGCCGAGGTCGAGGCCGTTGAGCCCCAGGATTCGGAACTCGCCCGCGTCCTGCGGGTTGAAGCCCACCAGCACCAGGTCGCCGGCGAACACCGGGGCCGTGGCCAGCGTGCGCGACGTGCCGGGAATCTCGACGCCGTACAACGGTGCCAGGGCGAATTCGGTCGCGGGCGGCATCAGGACGGGCGGGGGTGCGATGCCGATCAGCGCTTCCTCACCCACCGGCTCGCTGCCGGGGCGTGCGG
>NZ_DASSVG010000727.1:0-3757 GCF_035706265.1 Ramlibacter sp.
GCACCTGCAGGACGGCCGCAGCCTGGTGGCCGACGAGAACTACGTGCGCGATTCCATCCTGCTGCCACGCAAGGACGTGGTGGCGGGCTTCGACCCCGTGATGCCCTCCTTCGCCGGCCAGCTGAGCGAGGAGGACCTGCAGGCCCTCGTGGCCTACGTGCGCTCCACGGGCGACCCGCAACCGGGAGTGCGGCCGTGAACTACCTGCAGGACGGAACCACCCTGCGCTCCTGGCTCGCCACCACCGACCACAAGCGCATCGCGATCCTCTACGCCATCTCCATCACCGCCTTCTTCTTCATCGGCGGACTGGCGGCCACCGTGATCCGGCTGGAACTCGCCACGCCGGCGGGCGACCTGGTCAGCGACGACAGCTACAACCGCCTCTTCACCGCCCACGGCGTGATCATGGTGTGGCTGTTCCTGATCCCGTCGATCCCCTCGGTGCTGGGCAACTTCCTGATCCCGCTGATGATCGGCGCGCGCGACCTCGCCTTCCCCCGCCTGAACCTCACCAGCTGGTACCTGTACCTGGCCGGCGGCCTGCTGGTGCTGGCCGCGCTCGCCACCGGCGGCGTGGACACCGGCTGGACCTTCTACACGCCCTACTCCACCCTGTTCTCCAACAGTGCGGTGGTGCTCACGCTGGCCGGCGTGCTGGTGGTGGGCTTCTCGTCCATCCTCACCGGCCTGAACTTCATCGTCACCGTGCACCAGCTGCGCGCGCCGGGCCTCGGCTGGTTCCAGTTGCCGCTGTTCGTGTGGGCGCACTACGCCACCAGCATCATCCTGGTGCTCGCGACGCCGGTGCTGGCCATCACCACCCTGCTGGTCGTCGCCGAGCACCTGTGGCACATCGGCGTGTTCGATCCGCAGTACGGCGGCGACCCGCTGCTGTTCCAGCACCTGTTCTGGTTCTACTCGCACCCGGCCGTCTACATCATGATCCTGCCGGCCATGGGCGTGGCGAGCGAGATCATCCCCTGCTTCGCGCGCAAGCCGATCTTCGGCTACCGCTTCATGGCCTACGCCATCCTCGGGATCGCCAGCATCGGCTTCCTGGTGTGGGGCCACCACATGTTCGTGAGCGGCCAGTCGCTGGCGGCCAGCATGGTGTTCTCGCTCCTGAGCTTCCTGGTCGCGATCCCCTCGGCGATCAAGGTGTTCAACTGGACGGCCACCCTCTACAAGGGTTCGATCCACCTGGACGCGCCCATGCTCTACGCGCTGGGCTTCGTCGGCCTGTTCACGATCGGCGGCCTGACGGGCCTCTTCCTCGCCGCGCTCGCGCTCGACGTGCACCTGACCGACACCTACTTCGTGGTCTCGCACTTCCACTACATCATGGTGGGCGGCTCGGTGATGGCCTACTTCGGCGCCCTGCACTTCTGGTGGCCCAAGGCCACCGGGCGCCTGTATCCCGAAGTGTGGGCGCGCATCGCGGCGGTGCTGATCTTCGTCGGCTTCAACGGCACCTTCTTCCCGCAGTACCTGCTCGGCGTGGAAGGCATGCCGCGCCGCTACCACAGCTACCCCGAGCCCTTCCAGGTGCTGCACATGCTGTCTTCGGCCGGGGCCGTGCTGCTGGCGCTGGGCTACCTGCTTCCGCTCGCGTATTTCGCCTGGTCGCTGCGCGCCGGCGCATTGGCAGGGGCGAACCCCTTCGACGCCCGCGGCCTGGAGTGGCAGACCCGCTCGCCGCCGCCGACGCACAACTTCGACGCGCCACCGCGCATTCCCGAACAGGTGTATGCCTACGACCCGAACGTGGCGACGGAGGCCCCACGATGAACACGCGCGCGCTGGCGCTGCACGACGAAGGCTTCACCGCGCGGCTCGGGATGTGGGTGTTCCTCGCCTCGGAAGTGATGTTCTTCGGCGGCATCTTCGTCACCTACGCCTACGGCCGCTCGCACTGGCCGCAGGGCTTCGCCGAGGCCGGCCGCCACACGCATGTCGTGATCGGCACCGTCAACACCGCGCTGCTGCTCACCAGCAGCGCCGTGGTCGCCTTCGCGTCGGCCTGTGCGCAGCACGCCCGCATGCGGCGCTGGACGGGGCGGCTGCTGTGGCTCACGGCCGCCTTCGGCGCGGCCTTCCTCGCGCTGAAAGGCGTGGAGTACGCGAAGGAATGGCAGGAAGGCCTGGTGCCGGGGGCGGGCTTCGTGCTCGCGACGCCCGGCGCGCAGCTGTTCTCCATGCTCTACTTCTTTGCCACCGGCCTGCACGCGCTGCACCTCGCGATCGGCATCGCGCTGGTCGGCGCCATGGCCTGGGGCGCCGGACGCCGCCGCGCCTGGGCCGACGCCGAAGCCGTGGAGATGGGCGCCCTGTACTGGCACTTCGTCGACATCGTCTGGATCTTTCTCTATCCGCTGATCTACCTGCTGGGGAGGCATGCATGACCGAATCCGAATTCCGGCGCCATGGGTGGCGCCTGCTGGCTGCCTGGGCCGTCCTGATCGTCCTGATGCTCGCCAGCCTGGGCAGCGCCTACGTGCCCCTTGGGCGCGGCAACGTGGCCGTGGGCCTCGCGATCGCCCTGGCGAAAGCGGGCATCGTGGCCGCGCTCTTCATGGGGCTGGCACGCGCACCGGCCCTGCTGCGCGTGGTGGGCTGCTTCGCCCTCGGCACGCTGTTGCTGCTGATCGGCCTGTCGGGCATCGACTACGCGACCCGGGCCGTCGCGCCCGCGCCCTTCCAGGGGAGCCTGCGATGAGCGCGCGGGTCGCCGTGGTCACCGGCGCCTCGGCCGGCATCGGGCGCGCCATCGCCTGCGAGTTCGCCCGCCATGGCTGGCGCGTGGCCCTGCTGGCGCGGGGCATGGACGGCCTCGAAGGCGCGCGCCGCGACGTGGAACGCCTGGGCGGCGAGCCGCTGGTGATCCCCACCGACGTGGCCGACGAGAAACAGGTCGAGGCGGCGGCCGCGGAGATCGAGGAGACCTGGGGCCCGATCGAGGTCTGGGTCAACGACGCGATGGCCACCATCTTCGCGCCGGCACTCGACATCGCGCCCGAGGACTTCCGCCGTGCCACCGAAGTCACCTACTTGGGCGCGGTGTGGGGCACGCTGGCGGCGCTGCGCCGCCTGCAGCCGCGCAACCGCGGCGCCATCGTGCAGGTGGGCTCGGCACTCGCGTACCGCTCGATCCCGCTGCAGGCGCCTTATTGCGGCGCCAAGGCGGCCCTGCGCGGCTTCACCGATTCGATCCGCTGCGAGCTCGCGCACGCGCGCAGCCGGGTGCACGTGACGATGGTGCAGCTGTCGGCCTTCAACACGCCGCAGTTCGACTGGGGCCGCACCACGCTGGACAAGCGGCCGCGGCCCATGGGCAAGATCTTCCAGCCCGAGGTCGCGGCGCGTGCCGTGTACTGGGCGGCCACGCACCGCCGGCGCGAGCTGTGGGTCGGCTGGCCCGCGGTGCAGGCCATCCTCGGCACGCGGCTCGCACCGGGCCTGCTGGATTGGATGCTCGGCCGCACGGCCGTGGACGGCCAGCACACCGACGAGCCGCTGCCGCCCGGGCGGCGCGACAACCTGTGGCAGCCGGTCGCCGGCGACCACGGCGCGCACGGCCGCTTCGACGCCCAGGCCCACGGCTCCAGCTGGCAGGCCTGGGCAACCACGCACCGGAGCGCGACCCTGGGCGCGCTGTCCCTGGCCGGGCTGCTGGCCACGCGCTGGCTGCGCCGGCGCTGATCGGGCCCGCGCCGGGGGCGCCTTTGCGGACCCGGTTGACCCCTGTCAATCCGGC
>NZ_DASSVG010000728.1:0-4008 GCF_035706265.1 Ramlibacter sp.
GGACACGACCTTGGACGGGGCCACGTTCTTGTTGGTCCAGTCCATTTCGGAGACGTGCACCAGGCCTTCGATGCCGGGCTCGAGCTCGACGAACGCGCCGTAGTCGGCGATGTTCGTGACCTTGCCGAACATGCGGGTGCCCGGGGGGTAGCGGCGCGAGACGCCCAGCCACGGGTCGTCGCCCATCTGCTTGAGGCCCAGCGAGACGCGGTTCTTCTCGGTGTCGAACTTGAGGATCTTGGCCGTGATTTCCTGGCCGGCGGTGACCACCTCGGACGGGTGGCGCACGCGGCGCCAGGCCATGTCGGTGATGTGCAGCAGGCCGTCGATGCCGCCGAGGTCCACGAACGCGCCGTACTCGGTGATGTTCTTGACCACGCCGCGGACGATGGAGCCTTCCTTCAGGGTTTCCATCAGCTTGGCGCGCTCTTCGCCCATCGAGGCTTCGACCACCGCGCGGCGGCTCAGCACCACGTTGTTGCGCTTGCGGTCCAGCTTGATGACCTTGAACTCCAGCGTCTTGTTTTCGTAGGGAGTCAGGTCCTTGATGGGACGGGTGTCGATCAGCGATCCGGGCAGGAAGGCGCGGATGCCGTTGACCAGCACGGTCAGGCCGCCCTTGACCTTGCCGGTGGTGGTGCCGGTGACGAACTCGCCGGACTCGAGCGCCTTCTCCAGGCTCATCCAGGAGGCGAGGCGCTTGGCCTTGTCGCGCGACAGGATCGTGTCGCCGTAGCCGTTTTCGAGAGCGTCGATGGCCACGGAGACGAAATCGCCTTCCTGGACCTCGACTTCGCCCTGGTCGTTCTTGAATTCGTCGATCGGGATGTAGGCCTCGGACTTGAGGCCGGCATTCACCACGACGAAGTTGTGCTCCACGCGCACCACTTCAGCGGTGATGACTTCGCCCGCGCGCATCTCGGAGCGCTGCAACGATTCCTGGAACAACTCGGCAAAAGATTCGGACATGAAATTTGCGGGTGCGAACCCGCGGGGTTGGGTTGTCGATCCCCGCCACCGGTGCGCTGCTGCGCGGAGGGAGTGTCGGGGGCCTCTTAAATCGCTGGGCTTTCGCTTCGCTCCAGCGCCAGCCTACGAAAACAGCCAGCCTAACGAGAGAAGGGCTGTTTCCGTTCCCACCAGCTGAGCACCTGGGCGACGGATTCTTCGACCGTCTGGCTCGAGTTATCCAGCAGGAGGGCATCCTGCGCGGGCTTCAAGGGGGCGACGGCGCGACCGCTGTCGCGCGCATCGCGCGCCTCCAGGTCCGCGCGAAGATCGTCGATTCTAGCCTGAATCCCTTTTGAAATCAATTGCTTATGGCGACGCTCGGCGCGCTGGGCGGCGCTGGCCGTGAGGAACACCTTGAGCGGCGCATCGGGGAAGATCACCGTGCCCATGTCGCGGCCGTCCGCCACGAGGCCGGGCAGCTTGCGGAAGCCCTGCTGCAGCGCCACCAGGGCGCTGCGCACCGCGGGCAGGGCGGAGACCCGGGAGGCGTTCATGCCCGCTTCCTCGGTGCGGATGTCGTCCGTGATGTCCTCGCCGGCCAGCAGCACGCGCCCTTGCGCGAACACGATGGGCAGTGCCTCGGCCATCTTCGCGATGGTGTGCTCGTGGGCCACGTCCAGCGCCAGCCCGGCGCGCACCGCCGCCAGGCCGGTGATGCGGTACAGGGCGCCCGAGTCGAGGTAGTGGTAGCCCAGGCGCCGCGCCACTTCGGAGGCGAGCGTGCCCTTGCCGGAAGCCGTGGGGCCGTCGACGCAGATCACCGGGACGTGCGGCGTGGCCGTGCGCGCCACCGAGAACAGGGCCTCGAAGTAGTCGGGGAAGGTCTTGCCCACGCACTTCGGGTCCTCGATGCGGACGTGCGCGCCGGCCGGGTTGAAGGCGGCCAGCGCGAAGCACATGGCCATGCGGTGGTCGTCGTAGGTGCGGATCGCGGCCGCCTGCCAGGCCGCCGGCGGCGTCACCCGGAGGTAGTCCGCGCCTTCCTCGACTTCGGCGCCCAGCTTGCGCAGCTCGGTGGCCATGGCCGCGAGGCGGTCCGTTTCCTTCACGCGCCAGCTCGCGATGTTGCGCAGCGTGGTGGGGCCGTCGGCATAGAGGCCCATCACGGCCAGCGTCATCGCGGCATCGGGGATGTGGTTGCAGTCCAGGTCCACGGCCTTCAGCGGCCAGGCGCCGCGGCGCACCTCGAGCCAGTTGGGGCCGCTGGTGACGGCCGCGCCCATCTGCCGGGCCGCTTCGACGAAGCGGATGTCGCCCTGGATCGAATCGGCTCCGACGCCTTCGATGCGCACGGCCTCCCGGCAGCCGGCGATGGCGCCCAGCGCCACGAAGTAGCTGGCCGAGGACGCATCGGCCTCGACGTGGATTTCGGCGGGGGAGCGGTAGCGGCTGCCCGCGGGAATGGTGAAGCGCTGCCAGCCTTGGCGCGCCACGGCGATGCCGAAGCGCTGCAGCATGTTGAGCGTGATCTCGATGTAGGGCTTGGAGATCAGCTCGCCGACGACCTCGATCACGATGTCGCGCGTGGCCACCAGGGGCAGGGCCATCAGGAGGGCCGTGAGGAACTGGCTGGAGACGTCGCCGCGCACCGGGATCGGGGCGTCGAGCTTCAGCGCCGGGGCAGGGTGGATGCGCAGCGGCGGGAAGCCTTCGTTGCCCAGGTAGTCGAGGCGGCAACCGAGCTGGCGCAGGGCGTCGACCAGGTCGCCGATCGGGCGCTCGTGCATGCGGGCGACGCCGGAGAGTTCGAAATCCCCGCCGAGGAGGGCGAGGGCGGCGGTGAGCGGCCGCATGGCGGTGCCG
Source organism: Ramlibacter sp. (assembly GCF_035706265.1). Lineage (GTDB taxonomy): Bacteria > Pseudomonadota > Gammaproteobacteria > Burkholderiales > Burkholderiaceae_C > Ramlibacter. The sequence goes on from NZ_DASSVG010000728.1 coordinate 2,815, forward strand.
GCGTTGCCGAGGAAGAGCTTCGCGGGCGCGGAGGAGCGCCCCTCACCCCCTCCCTCTCCCCGGAGGGGAGAGGGAGCAAGACCCTGCGGGCTCCCTCTCCCGCCAGCGGGAGAGGGCTGGGGTGAGGGCAGCCCGGTGATCGTCACGCGGCCCCCAGCCTGCACCACGCCGCACCCCAACGCCCGCAACGCCTCCAGCATCACCCGAGTGTCATCGGAATCCAGCAGGTCGTGGACGACCGTCGTCCCCTCCGACAGCGCGGCCAGCAGCAGGACGCGGTTGGAAATGCTTTTCGAGCCCGGCAGCACGACGGTGCCGCCGGCCTCTTCCAGCGGGGGGAGGTCCAGGTATTCGGTGCTGAACACGGCGGGCCTACTTCCTGCGGCCCATGTGCCACTGGGCGCGGGCCCGGCTCGCGCCGGCGATCCTCTCCTCGAGCTTCTCGCCTTCGCCCGTCTCGGCCAGTTGCAGCATGCCTTCCAGGCTGCGCTGGAAGAACCTCGCCTGCTCCACCAGCTCCGTGCGGTTGGACAGCAGGATGTCGCGCCAGATCTTCGGGTCGCTCGCAGCGATGCGGGTGAAATCGCGGAAGCCCGGGCCGGCCAGCCCGAGGAAGTCCTTGCCCTGCGGCTGGCCCTCGATCGCATCCATCAGGGCGAAGGCCAGCAGGTGCGGCAGGTGGCTCACGGCGGCGAAGGCGGCATCGTGCGAATCGGGCGCCATCTGCTGCACGTGGCAGCCCAGCGCCTCCCACACGGCCTGCGCGCGCTTCAACTGCGCCGTCTGCGTCTTCTCGATCGGCGTCAGGATCACCTGCTTGCCGTGGTAGAGGTCGGGATCGGCATGGTCGACGCCCGCGAGCTCCTTGCCGGCGATCGGATGCGCCGGCACGAACGAGCCGATGTGGTCGCGCAGCACGCGCCGCGCCGCATCCACCACGTCGCGCTTGGTGGAGCCCACGTCCATGATCAGCATGCTCGAGGTGACCAGGTGGCGGATCGCCTTGAAGGTGGCCTCGGTGGCCGCCACGGGCACCGCCAGCAGCACGATGTCCGCGCCCGAAACCGCGAGCAGGGCCGAGGGGGCCTCGACGTCGATCACGCCCATCTGGCGCGCCCGCTCGGTGGTGGAGGGCGACTTGCTGTAGCCCACCACCCGCTTGACGAGCCCGGCGCGCTTCATGGCCAGGGCGAA
>NZ_DASSVG010000729.1:0-4399 GCF_035706265.1 Ramlibacter sp.
CGCCGTGGATGGCGATCTGGCCGGGGGTCTCGATCTTCCTGCTGGTGCTGTCGTTCAATCTGCTGGGGGATGGCTTGCGGGATGCGCTGGATCCGCGGCAGCGGTGAAGCGCTGGGCTTCGCGCTGTCGCGCTCAGCACCAGCCTACGCAAACCAGCTCCGCGTCCGAGCGGCGGCCTCTCGCAGGCTGGCGCTGAGCGGCGGCCTCTCGAAGGCTGGCGCTGAGCGGCGAAGCCCGAAGCCCAGCGATTCCGCCACGGGGGACAAAAGCCTTTCGACCCGGTCCAGCTTGACCTCCCTCAGTCGCCCACCCGGATGCGGCCCTTAGACTGCATTTCCCCACGAACCGAGTAGAACGAGTGCTGTCCCCCCGCTCCCGCGTCCTCCATCCCGGCCTGCGCCGCAAGATCATGTCCGCCGAACAGGCGGCCGCCCTCATCCAGCACGGCGACCACGTCGGCATGAGCGGCTTCACCAGCTCCGGCTATCCCAAGGCCGTGCCGCCCGCCCTGGCGCAGCGCATCGAGTCGGCCAACGCACGCGGCGACACCTTCCGCATCGGCGTCTGGACCGGCGCCTCCACCGCGCCCGAACTCGATGGCGCGCTGGCCAAGGTCGGCGGGATCGAGATGCGCCTGCCCTACCAGTCGGATCCCACCTGCCGCGCCCGCATCAACGCCGGCGAAATGGAATACCTCGACATCCACCTGTCGCACGTGGGGCAGTTCGTCTGGTTCGGCTTCCTCGGCAAGCTCAACGTGGCCCTGGTCGAAGTGGCCGGCGTGCTGGAGGACGGGCGCCTGATCCCCTCCACCTCGGTGGGCAACAACAAGACCTGGCTGGACCTCGCCGACAAGGTGATCCTGGAGGTCAACAGCGCGCACGCCCTCGGCCTCGAAGGCATGCACGACATCTACTACGGCACCGCCCTGCCTCCCAACCGGCGGCCGATCCCGGTGCTGCACCCGAGCAGCCGCATCGGCGACGCCTACCTGCACGTGGACCCGGCCAAGGTGGTGGCCATCGTGGAGACCCACCAGGCCGACCGCAACCCGAAGTTCACGCCGCCCGACGAAGCCTCGGAGCGGATCGCCGAACACATCCTCGATTTCCTCGGCCACGAGGTCTCGCGCGGCCGCCTGCCGAAGGAGCTGCTGCCGATCCAGTCCGGCGTGGGCAACACGGCCAACGCGGTGCTGAGCGGCCTCGACAAGGGCAAGTACAAGGGCCTCACGGCCTACACCGAGGTGCTGCAGGACGGGATGCTGGAGATGCTGAAGTCCGGCACGCTCGCCTTCGCCTCCTCCACGGCGCTGTCGCTCAGCGACGCCGGGATGCAGGAGTTCCTGGACAACATCGACCACTACCGCGAGCGCATCCTGCTGCGGCCGCAGGAGATCTCCAACCACCCGGAAGTGATCCGGCGCCTGGGCGTGATCTCCATGAACGGCATGATCGAGGCCGACATCTACGGCAACGTCAACTCGACCCACCTGATGGGCACGCGCATCATGAACGGCATCGGCGGCTCGGGCGACTTCGCCCGCAATGCCTACCTGTCGATCTTCATGCCGGCCTCCACGGCCAAGGACGGCGCCATCTCCTGCATCGTCCCGATGGCCAGCCACGTCGACCACACCGAGCACGACGTCCAGGTGGTCGTGACGGAACAGGGCCTGGCCGACCTGCGCGGCCTGGCGCCGCGCCAGCGCGCCAAGGTCGTCATCGAGCGCTGCGCCCATCCGTCCTACCGCGCCGCCCTGCAGGATTACGAGGAGCGCGCCCAGGCCCTGGGCCGGGCCGGCCGCGCAGGCCTGCACACGCCGCACCTGCTGCGCGAGGCGCTCTCCTGGCACGAGCGCTACGAGCAGACCGGCCGCATGCTGCCGCAGTAAGCGCCCCGGGGCGGGCCGCCCCACGCGGCGGCCGTTTCTGGGATAGTCCGGCGGTGGCCCGCCGCTCTTCCTCCGCGCCGCCCTGGCTGCTGCCCCTGGTGGGGCTGGCCGCGCTCGCCTGGACCCTGAACAGCTGGCTCCCACCCACCGCCACTTTGTCGCCGGCGGCGATCGACCGGCAGGAGCTGCTGCGCGGCACCTGGCTGCGCGAATACAGCGAGCGCGGCGTGCGGGTGCGCCGGGTGCTGGAACTCGAAGGCGGCGGCGCCTTCCGCGAGAGCGTGCGCATCGCCGAACCCGAAGGGCGCGTCACCCGGATGGAGCACGAGGGCACCTGGCTCTATGACGGCACCAACCTCAAACGGAAGTACACGCGCATGAACGGCGAGCCGCCCTCGCGCCTGAAGGTGCCCTTCGCCACCTTCGAGGTGGATTTCCAGGGCCGCAACGACTTCGTCGGCGTCGACCACGTGCACGGCGTGCGGGTGGAGTACCGGCGGGTGCCGGAACACACCGAGCCCTGAAGCCCGCCCCAGGGCCTCGCAATGCGGGAAAGCGTCACGCCAGCCGCGGCGACGCACGGTTCACTTGCGCTAACACAATAGCCCCTCCGCCGGGGGGGAGTACCTTCTCCCCCGGATAGGAGCCAATGCAATGACCGCGTTCGTCTGGGAAGACAAGTACAGCCTGCACATCGCCGAGATCGACCGCCAGCACCAGAAGTTGTTCGCCCTCTTCAACGAGCTGTACGACGCCATGCAGCAGGGGCACGGCAGCGAGGTGATCGACAAGGTCCTGACCAGCGTGGTGGACTACTGCGCCTACCACTTCGCGTTCGAGGAAAAGCTGCTGCGCGAAGCCGGCTTCAAGGAGGAAGCGGCGCACCGGGCCGAGCACGGCAAGCTGACCGACCAGGCCAAGGCGCTGGCGCGCCGGCTGAAGGAAGAAGGCAGCGACACCACGGTGGCCATCGCCACCCTGCAGTTCCTGGGCGACTGGCTGGCCCGCCACATCCTGGTCTCCGACAAGAGCTTCGCGCCCTTCCTGATCGCCCGCGGCGTGCACGCCTGACGCCAGGGCACTTGCGGGCGCTGGCGGCGCGCGGCGGGCGCTGCTAACATGGCCTCCCACGAGCCTGCCGCCATGCAAGACCGCATCGTGTTCCTCGATCCGGAGGTCAAGCCGCCGGACTTCCGCGTTCCGCGCGGGCGCAGCGGCGTGGGCGCGCAGTCCGCGCTGGAAACGCTTTTGAGCGACCTCGAGCGCATCCGCAAGGCCAAGGAAGGCTACGCCCAGCTGTTCCAGGGGATCGAGCAGGCCGTCGTCCAGCGGCACTGAAGCGCCTCACGGAGCCTGCGCGGCCTCGCCCGTCTGCGCGGCGCGGATCTCCAGCGCCTGCGCCTTCACCGCATCGAACTCGGCCCGCGCCCGGGCCATTTCTTCGGCGCTCGCGCGCTCCGGGTTGCAGTAATCGAGCTTCCAGTCGTCCGAATCGCTCCAGCGCAGGGGCGACTGCAGCGTGGTGCGCGGACCGGTCGCCTGCTGCAGCAGCTCGAGCGCCAGCTCCAGCGTCTGCCGCTGCGAGGCGGGGTCGTGCGGCTTGCCGGCGCCGTTGCCGAGCGGGAAATCGGAGAACAGGAAGCGCGGCACGCCCGCATGCTCCACGATGTCGCGCGCGCAGCCCATCACCACGGTGGCGATGCCCGCCGCCTCCAGCCCGCGCGCGACGAGCGCCAGCGTCTGGTGGCACACGGGGCAATTGGGCACCAGCAGGGCGGCGTCGACGCCGTCTTCGCGGCAGCGCTGCACGATCAGGGGCACGTCGTGCTCCAGCGTGCGGCGCTGGCTGCGGTTGGTGGGCGCACCGTGGAAGCGCGGCGCCATCCGCAGCCGCCCCTCGCCGGCCAGCGCCCGCAGCAGCGGCAGCGGGAACCAGCAGTTGCTGTCCTCCATGGAGGTGTGCTTGCGGTCGATGGCCACGTGCGCGATGCGCAGGTCGTGGTCGCGCGCCGTGTCGCCGGTGTAGGGCACGTAGAACTTGACGGCGGCGTTCATCGGCGCGCCCGGCCCTTGCGGGCCCTTGCCTGGCTGGTAGGGCGCGGCCGTGGTCACCAGCGTCACGACGCACTCTGCCAGCGGCTTGCCCAAGGGCTGGAACGGCACCTCCTCGAAGTGCGCGTAGCGGTAGGGGTTGCCGTAGCCGAGCGCGAGGTACCACGCGCGCGTGCGCTCCATGTAGGCGATCGGTTCGGGGTGCATCGCCCGCGTTGTAGCGGGCCACCGCGCGGCTCGGAAGCGGGGAAACACGCGACGCGCATCGCTGCCGCAGTCCACGTTCTGACACACTGGGCGGCTTGCAAGCCGCCCGAGACCTCCTGCTGGCCGCCCTGCGCGCCGCGCCGCGCCGCTACCGGCTGCCGCCGCTGCCCGCCGATGCGCCCGCGGCACGCGCGGCCGGCGTCGATGCGGCCCTGGCCTTCGCCATCGAGGCGGCCCGACGGGGCC
>NZ_DASSVG010000730.1:0-8887 GCF_035706265.1 Ramlibacter sp.
TTGTTGTCCACGATCACGGGCTGGCCCAGGCGCCGCCCCAGCTTGTCGCAGATCAGGCGCGCGGTGACGTCGGTGAAGCCGCCGGGCGGATAGCCCACCAGCACCTTGATGGGACGGGTCGGCCAGTTCTGGGCGCGCACCAGCGGGGCGGCGACGGTGGCGGCGAGAGCGGCGGTGAAATGACGGCGTTGCATGTTGTTGGGGTCTCCTCTGGGGTTCTGGGTCCCCGCCCGTGCGGGGACGACGGGACATCCCCGCACGGGCGGGGACGACGGGGGATCAATCGTTGGCGAGGCCCTTGTCGCGGATCACCTTGCCCCACTTCTCGTAGTCGGTCCGGATCCGCACGGCCATCTGCTGCGGGTTCTGGTAGTTGGCGATCGCGCCGGCGTTGAGCAGCCTGTCCTGCACGCCCTTGTCGGCCAGGATCGTGGCGGTCTCGCGGCTCACGCGGTCGACGATCTCCTTGGGCGTGCCGGGCGGCGCCAGCAGCCCGCCCCAGGACACGGCGTCGAAGCCCTTGAAGCCCTGCTCCGCCACCGTCTTCACGTCGGGCAGCACCGACACGCGCTGCGGCGAGCCGACGCCGATGGCGCGCAGCTTGCCGGTCTTGATGTGCGGCAGCGCCGCGACCAGGTCGGCATACATCATGGGCACCTGGCCGCCGATGGTGTCGGTGATGGCGGGCACGCCGCCCTTGTAGGCGATGTGCTGCATGTCGAAGCCACCGAGCTGCTTGAGCAGTTCCATGCTCAGGTGGCCGAAGCTGCCGGTGCCGGAGCTGGTGTAGCTGATCTGGCCCGGCCGCGCCTTCGCGTGCGTGATCAGCTTCTGCACGTCCGTCACGGAAGGCATCAGGCCCGGGTTCACCACCATCACGATCGGCAGGTCGTACACGCTGGCGACGGGCACGAAATCCTTCACCGTGTCGTAGCCGACCTTCTTGTACATGTGGGGCGCCAGCAGCGTCGGCGTGGCCAGCATCATGAAGGTGTAGCCGTCGCCGGGCAGCTTCGCCACCTGCGCGGCGGCGATGGCGCCGGAGGCGCCCGCCTTGTTCTCCACCACCACGGGCTGCTTCAGGCGCGTGGCCAGCTCCTGGCCGAGGATGCGGGAAGCGGTGTCGGTGGGGCCACCGGCCGGGAAGGGCACGATCAGCTTGATCGGCTTGGAGGGCCAGGCATCGGCGGCGAGGGCCGGCGCCGCGATCACGGGCAGCAGGCACAGGAAGAGCGCGCGGCGCGTGAAGCGCGCGAGGGATGCTGTTTGCATCGGGAGAGTCTCCATCAACGAGTTTTCGTCACGCCTTGCGCTTCGAGTTGCGCGAGGCGTTCCTTGTCGAGGCCCAGCAGTTCCTGCAGGACCTCGCGGGTGCCTTCGCCCAGTACGGGCGGCGGCAGGCGCACGGGCAGCCGTTCGCCGTCCATGCGGTAGGGGGGCGCCATCACGTCCATGCGGCCGGCCAGGGGATGCGGCTGCTGCGTCACCAGGCCGGCGTCCTGCGCGCGCTGCGAGGTGAGCGCCTCGTACAGGCCCAGCACCTCGCCGCACGGGATGCCGACGGCGGACAGGCGCTGCAGCAGCAGCTTGCGCGGGCGCGCGCGCAGCTCCTTGTGCAGCTCGGGCACCAGCGTGTCGCGGTTGCGGCCGCGCACCAGGTTGGTCTTGTAGCGTTCGTCGGCGGCGAGGTCGGGCCGCTCGATCACCTCGGTGCAGAAGCGCTCGAACTGCGCGTTGTTGCCGACCGCGATGATCAGCGGGCCGTCCTGCGCGTCGAAGACGCCGTAGGGGACGATGGAAGGATGCGCGTTGCCGTAGCGCGGCGGGTCCTTCTGCATCAGGAGGGCTTCCAGGCCGTAATAGGCGCTGACCATCAGGCCGCAGTCGAACAGCGCCATCTCGACGTGCCGGCCCTGCCCCGTGCGCAGGCGGTCGAACAGGGCCGCGAGCACGGCCTGCGCCGCGTACATGCCGGTGAACATGTCCACCGCCGCCACGCCGAACTTCAGCGGCTGCTGCGTCGGCTCGCCGTTGATGGCCATCAGCCCGGCCTCGCCCTGGATCACCAGGTCGTAGCCGGGCCGCCTGGCCTCGGGACCGTGCCGGTCGTAGCCGGACACGGAGCAGTAGACGATGTCCGGCTTCACGGCCTTCACCTGCTCGTAGCCCAGGCCCATCTTCTCGGCGCCGCCGTACTTGAAGTTCTGCACGACGACGTCGCACTGCGCGGCGAGCTCGCGCACCAGCGCCTGGCCCTCGGGACTCTGCAGGTCCACGGTGACCGAGCGCTTGTTGCGGTTCATGCTGTTGAAGTAGGCCGTCTCGGTGTCGCCGACGCGCAGGCCCCAGTCGCGCGTGTCGTCGCCGCGCTTGGGGTGTTCCACCTTGATCACTTCGGCGCCGAGGTCGCCCAGCACCTGCGCGCACAGCGGGCCCGCCAGCACGCGCGAGAGGTCCAGCACGCGCACGCCGGCCAGCGGCAATCCGCTCATGCAGGGACCTCCGTGCCGCGGGCGGACTGCAAGGCGGCGGACGTCGCGTCCTGCGCCGCGCCCAGCGCGATGAAGCGCGCCAGGTGATGGTCCTCGTCGCCGAGCTGGTGGTCGATCATGACCAGGCGCTTGGCGAAGTGCGGCAGCGGCAGCTCCCAGGTCATGCCGATGCCGCCGTGCAGCTGGATGCTCTCTTCGGCCACCAGCGTGCCGATGCGGCCGATGCTGTACTTCGCGGCCGACAGCGCCCGCTCGCGCGGGATGCGGTCGGATTCCAGCGCCGCGGCGGCGTTGATCACCGCGGAGCGCGCCTGCTCGATCTCCAGCAGCACGTCGGCCATGCGGTGCTGCAGCGCCTGGAAGCTGCCGATCGGCTTGCCGAACTGGCGGCGCGTCTGCAGGTACTCGATGGTCATGGCCTTGGCCGTGTCCATCGCGCCGACGGCTTCGGCGCACAGGGCCAGCACGCCGCGGCCGACCGCGTGTTCGAGCAGCGCGAGGCCCTCGCCTTCGGCGCCGAGCAGCGCGCTCGCCGGCACGCGCACCTGGTCGAGGAACACTTCGGCGGCGCGGCCGCCGTCGATGGTGGGATAGCCGCGCACGCGCAGGCCCGGCGTCGCCGCGGGCACCACGAACAGCGACACGCCCTCGGCATCGTCCACGTCGCCCGCGGTACGCGCCGACAGCACCAGCAACTGCGCCTGGTCGCCCAGCGGCACCACCGCCTTGTGGCCGCTCAGCACGTAGTGGCCGCCGTCGCGCCGCGCGCTCGTCGATACGCGCTGCAGCTCGTAGTACGAGCCCGGCTCTTCGTGTGCCAGCGTCGCGATGCAGTCGCCGGCGATCAGCTCGGCGAGGGTCTCAGTCCAGCGCTCGCCGCCGCGCGCCAGGGCGCTGCCGGCCAGCAGCGTGGGCAGGAAGGGCTCCAGCACCAGGCCGTGCCCGAGCGCCTCGAAGACGACGGCGATGTCGAAGCCGGCGCCGCCGAAGCCGCCCTGCTCCGCGTCGAACAGCGCGCCGATCACGCCCAGCTCGGCGAACTGCTTCCACTGCGCACGGCTGAAGCCTTCGGGCGACTTCGCGATCGCGTGGCGCGTCTCGATGGGGTACTGCTCGGCGACGTAGCGCGCCAGCAGGTCCGCCAGCATGCGGCGGTCTTCCGTGTGGTCGAAATTCATGCCGTCCTCACAGTCCCAGGATCATCTTGGAGATGATGTTCTTCTGGATTTCGTTGGAGCCGCCGAAGATCGACAGCTTGCGGTTGTTGAAGTACTGGATCGCGGCGAAGCGCGCCTCGGCCGGGCCCACCGGCTCGCCCTCGTAGCCCTCGTCGAGCGCCTCGTCGATGAAGGGCAGCGCGTACGGGCCCATGGCGCGGCGGATCAGCGAGTTCAGTTCCTGCCGGATCTCGGTGCCGCGGATCTTGAGCATCGAGCTCTCCGCGCCCGGCACGCCGCCGCCGGCCACCGCGGCGATCACGCGCAGGTTGGTGGTCTTCATGTTCTCGAGGTCGATCTCCACCTGTGCCAGGCGGGCGGCGAACAGCGGATCCTGCGCCAGCGGCTTGCCCTTCTTGCGCACGCGCGAGGCGATCACCTTCAGGCGCTCCAGCGCCGCCACCGAGAAGCCGACGCCGGCGATGTTGGTGCGCTCGTACGTCAGCAGGTACTTGGCGCAGGTCCAGCCCTTGTTCTCCCCGCCCACCAGGTTCTCCACCGGCACCTTGACGTCGGTGAGGAACACCTCGTTGACCTCGTGCTCGCCATCGAGCGTGATGATCGGGCGCACTTCCACGCCGGGCGAGTTCATGTCGATCAGCAGGAAGCTGATGCCTTCCTGCGGCTTGCAATCGCGGTCGGTGCGCACCAGCGCGAACATCATGTTGGCGTGCTGGCCCAGGGTGGTCCAGGTCTTCTGGCCGTTGACGATGTAGTGGTCGCCCTGGCGCACCGCCGTCGTCTTGACCGAAGCGAGGTCGGAGCCGGCGCCCGGCTCGGAGTAGCCCTGGCACCACCAGTCGTCGCCATTGAGAATTCTCGGCAGCCAATGGCGCTTCTGCGCCTCGTTGCCGTACTTGATCAGCACCGGCCCCAGCATGTTGACGCCGAAGGGCACCGTGCGCGGCGCGTAGGCGAGCGCGCAGTCGTGCTCGAAGATGAACTTCTGCACCGCGTTCCAGCCCGGGCCGCCGTACTCCTTGGGCCAGTGGTTGGCGAGCCAGCCGCGCGCGTTGAGCAGCGCGTGCCACTCTTCCAGGTCGGCCTTGGTCAGGCGCTGGCCGGCGCGCACCTTGCCGGTGAGCCGCGCCGGCACCTCGTTGGCGAGGAAGCGCTGCACCTCGGCGCGGAACGCCTGTTCCTCGGGGGTGAATGTCAGGTCCATGGGGTCTCCTGCCTTCAGTCGGCGGGGTGGTTGAGGCTGTCGAAGTTGCGGCCCTGCGTGACCAGCTCCACCAGCAGCGGCGAGGGCTGCCAGAACAGCGGGTCCTCCTGCGCGAACTCGCGCAGGTCGGCCAGCACGCGGTCGAGGCCGATCGTGTCGGCGTACTTCATGGGGCCGCCGCGGTAGCGCGGGAAGCCGTAGCCGGAGAGGAAGACCACGTCGACGTCGAGCGGCCGCAGCGCGATGCCTTCGCGCACGACGTTGGCGCCCTCGTTGATCATCGCGGCCATGTAGCGGCGCACGATCTCCTCGGCGCTGAACTTGCGCGGCTTGACGCCGGCGCGCTCGCGCTCGGCGTCGATGATGGCCAGCACCTCGGGATCGGGCGTGCCGGTACGCGCGCCCTGCGGATAGAGGTACCAGCCGCGGCCGGTCTTCTGGCCGAACCAGCCGCGCTCGCAGATGCGGTCGGCGATCTGCACGTAGCGCGCACGCGGGTCGCGGGTGGCGGCCTTGCGCTTGCGCGTGGCCCAGCCGATGTCGCCGCCGGCCAGGTCCGACACCTGGAACGGGCCCATGGGATAGCCGAAGGCACGCACCGCCTCGTCGATCTCGTAGGGGCTGGCGCCGTCTTCCACCAGGTAGTCGGCGGCCTGGCGGTACTTCGCCAGGATGCGGTTGCCGATGAAGCCGTCGCAGACGCCGGCGCGCACCGGCACCTTGCGCAGCTTCTTGGCCAGCTCGAAGGCGGTGGCGACGACGTCCGCGGACACCTTGGCCGGCACCACGATCTCGAGCAGCTTCATGATGTTGGCCGGCGAGAAGAAGTGCAGGCCGATCACGTCCTGCGGCCGCGCGATGCTGGCCGCGATGGCGTCGATGTCGAGGTAGGAAGTGTTGGTGGCGAGCACCGCGCCCGGCTTGCAGACGCGATCGAGCTCGGCGAACACGGACTTCTTGACCTCGATGTCCTCGAACACGGCCTCGATCACCAGGTCCACGTCGGCGAAGGCCGCGTAATCGGTGCTGCCGGCGAAGCGGGCCAGCACGGCGGCCTTGGCCTCCGGCGTCAGGCGGCCCTTGGCCACCAGGCCGTCGTAGACCTTCTCCACGTTGGCGCGGCCGCGCGCGAGCGAAGCCTCGTCGCGCTCGACCATCGTCACGGGCAGCCCCGCGTCGAGCACCGCCACGGCGATGCCGGCGCCCATGGTGCCGCCGCCGACCACGCCGACGGACCCGATCGCGCGCGGCCTGGCACTGCGCGTCTCGGGCGCCTTGGCCACTTCGCGCTCGGCGAAGAAGGCGTGCACGAGGCCGGCGCGCTGCGGGCTGTCGATGCATTGCAGGAACAGCTGGCGCTCGTTGCGCAGCGCCTCGGCGAAAGGCAGGTCCAGGCCCGCCTCGACGGCTTCGATGATCTTCAGGGGCGAGAACAGGCCGCGCGACTTCTTGGCGGTGTCGGCGGCGGCCTTCTTCAGCACCGCCCGTGCGCCCTCGATGTCGGCCGCCAGCGGCGAGTCGCCGCTGCGGCGGATGGCAGCGCGGCTCGCGAGCAGTTGCTGCGCGTAGGCGACGCCGGCGGCCTCGGCATCGGCCTCTTCCGCGATGCGGTCGATCAGGCCGGCTTCCAGCGCTTCCCGCGCGCCCAGGTGGCGGCCGGTGAGCATCAGGTCCAGCGCGGGCGCGACGCCCATCAGGCGCGGCGCGCGCTGGGTGCCGCCCGAGCCGGGCATCAGGCCCAGGTTGACTTCGGGCAGGCCCAGCTTGGCATCGCGCAGGGCCACGCGGTAGTGGGCCGCCATCGCCACTTCCAGGCCGCCGCCCAGCGCGGGGCCGTGGATCGCGGCGACCACGGGCTTGCCGCTGGCCTCGATGCGGTTGCAGACCTCGGGCAGCGAAGGCGGCAGCGGCGGCTTGCCGAACTCGCGGATGTCGGCGCCGGCGATGAAGCCGCGGCCTTCGCCCACCAGCACCAGGGCCCGCACTTCGGGGTCGGCTTCGGCGGCTTCGACGGCCCGCAGCAGGCCCTTGCGAATTTCGGCGCTCAGGGCATTGACGGGGGGATTGGCGATCGTGGCGACCAGCAGGACGCCGTGGCGCTGCGTACGGACGGCCGCCGCAGCGGAGGAAGAAGATGGCATTCGGGGTTTTCCAGGACGAGGAAGACGCCCCGGGATTCTGGGACGATCAATTCTCCTTGACAATTCCCATGGGACTGGACAGACTGTCAAATTCCTTTTGACAGCATCCATGGACCTGGCCGCCCTCACCCTGCTCGTCGAGATCATCGACGCCGGCAACCTCAGCCTTGCGGGCCGCAAGCTGCGCATGACGCGGGCGAACGTCAGCTACCACCTGAGCCAGCTGGAAAAGGAAGCCGGGGTGCAGCTGGTGCGGCGCACCACGCGGCGGGTGGAGCCGACGGAGGTGGGCCGGCGGCTCTACGAGCACGGCCGGCGGGTGCGCAACGAGATGCTGGCCGCGCGCGAGACCATCGCCACCTTCGGCCAGGGCCTGCAGGGCCGCGTGGGCATTTCCGTGCCCAGCGGCTTCGGCGAGCTCGTGATGTCGCAGTGGCTGATCGAATTCAAGCGCCAGTTCCCGGGCATCGTGCTGGACGTGCTGTTCGAGAACCGCGCCGACGTGCTGCGCGACGAGGTGGACATCGCGATCCGCGTGATGGCGGAGCCGCCACCGTCGCTGGTGGCGCGCGACCTGGGCAACGTGCGCTACATCGCCTGCGCCTCGCGCGCCTATGCCGAGCGGCAGGGTCTGCCGGCGCAGCTCGCGCAACTGGCGGCCTCGCCGGTGGTCACTTCCGGCGTGCACGGGCGGCAGCTGCGGCTGCGCGCCTACCGGGGCGGCGAGCGCGAGGACGTGATCCTGGAGCCGACCCTCATCTCCGAGCACTTCCCCTTCCTGCGCAAGGCGATCCTGGCCGGCCTGGGCGTGGGCATCGTGCCCGATTACGTGGTGAAGGACGCGGTGGAAAGCGGCGAGGTGCTCACCACGCTGGACGACTACCGCCTGAGCATCTTCGGCACCAGCATGTACCTGCTGTACATGCCCGACCGGCACCAGATCCGCGCGGTGCGGACCTGCATCGAGTTCCTGCTGGAGAAGGCGCGGTCGCTGGCCTAGCCGTGCCGCCGGCGCGAATCCTCGGGCGCCTCGGCGCGGTTTTCCAGGCTGTAATCGCGCAGCACGGCCGCGATGCGCAGGTGATAGTCGCGGAACATCGTGCTGCGGCCGGCGGCCTGGGCGGCGCGGTGCGATTCCAATTGCCGCCACTTCGCCAGGCATTCCTCGTCGCGCCAGAAGGAAACCGACAGCAGCTTGCCGGGATCGGTGAGGCTCTGGAAGCGCTCGATGGAGAGGAAGCCCTCCATCCGTTCCAGCTCGGGGCGCAGCCGCGCGGCCCAATCCAGGTAGGCCTGGCGATGTTCGTCGCGGGGCCAGACTTCGAAGATGACGGCGATCATGGAACCTCCTGCGCGGAGTGTAGGCTGGTGCTGAGCGCCGCAGGCCGAAGCCCAGCGATGCGCGAGCGCAGCGGAGCGCTGGGGTTCGGCGCGCGTTGCGCGCGCTCCCCACCAGCCTACGCGGTGCGCACTTCCACGATCAGTTCCTCCAGCACCCGCAACACCAACCGCGGCTCCGTCTGCTGCGGGAAATGCCCGCTCTTCTGCGCGATCACCTGCTCGCCGCGCGGCGACAGGCGTGCCAGCTCCTGCTGGTTGGCGCGCCGTGCGCCCACCGCCGCCGGCGACATCAGCCAGGCCCGCGGCGTGAGGCCGCCCGTGAGCACGCGCAGCGGCACGTCGGGGAAGGACCCCGCGGCTTCGATCTCGCGCACGGTCTGCTCCACGCCCGCGAGCTCGCTGTGCAGGTTCGGGCGCAGCAATGCGTTGGGCAAGGCGAGCACCCGCGACAGCGCCCGCTCGACCTGCGTCGCATGCTTCTTCAGCACCAGCGGGTCGCCGGGATGCGTGGCCTCGATGAACAGCACGCCG
>NZ_DASSVG010000731.1:0-6504 GCF_035706265.1 Ramlibacter sp.
CATGTGCGAGGCGAAGGGCGGGCCGCCGGTGCGGTATTCGAGCTGCCTGGGCGTGTAGCCTTGCAGCACCACCCGGCCGCCCGGCTTGAGGCATTCGATGATGCCGCGGAAGATGCGCGCGCGCAGCTCCGGGTGGGCGAACTGGATGAAGATGGCGATCACGCCGTCGTAGATGCTCTTGGGCCACTGCAGCGAATCGATGTCGGCCACCGCGAAGTTCACCTTCACGCCGGTGATGCGGGCGAAGTCGCGCGCCTTGCGCACGCCCACTTCCGAGATGTCGAAGGCATCGACCGTCAGGCCCTGCTGCGCCAGCCACACGCTGTTGCGCCCTTCCCCGTCGGCCAGCGAGAGCACGCGCTCGCCCGCCTCCCACAGCCAGGCGTGGTCGTGCAGCCAGGCATTGGGCTCGGTGCCGAACAGGTAGCCCGTTTCGGAGAAGCGCCGGTTCCAGGTGCCGGCGGGATCTTCGAAGGCAGGGGGCGTCGCCGAATCGCTCATATGTTTTTCATCTTAGGCAAGGCTTCCTGTCGCGGCGCTTGCAGGAAACCCGCGCTCCGCCCGACGGCAGAGCTTCGGTGCGGCCCCGCCGCTCAGGCGGCCAGGGCCTGCAGGGGCCAGCGCGGCTTGACGTCGAAGGCGTAGGCGGCGCTCGCCTGCTGCACCCCGGCCTGCAGCCGCATGGCGGCCGCCAGGGCGATCATCGCCCCGTTGTCGGTGCACAGCGACAGCTCGGGATAGTGCACGCGCACCCCGCGCCGGGCGCAGGCCGCGTCGAGGTGCTCGCGCAGGCGCCGGTTGGCGCCCACGCCGCCGGCCACCACGATGCGCTCCAGGCCGCTGCGATCCAGCGCCATCAGCGATTTTCTTACGAGCACTTCCACGATCGCCGCTTCGGTGGACGCGGCCAGGTCGGCCTTTCGGGCCTCGAGCGCGTCGCCCAGCTTGTGCACCTGCGTGAGCACGGCCGTCTTCAGGCCGGCGAAGGAGAAGTCGAGGTCGCCGCTGTGCAGCAGCGGGCGCGGCAGCTTGAAGGCGGCGGGATCGCCCTGCTGCGCGAGCCGCGAGAGGGCCGGCCCGCCGGGATAGCCCAGCCCCAGCAGCTTGGCCGACTTGTCGAAGGCCTCGCCGGCCGCATCGTCGATGGTCTCGCCCAGCATCTCGTAGCGGCCCACGCCTTCGACCAGCATCAACTGCGTGTGGCCGCCGGAGACCAGCAGCGCGACGAAGGGGAATTCGGGCGGATCCTGGCTGAGGAAGGGCGACAGCAGGTGCCCTTCCAGGTGGTGCACGCCGAGCACCGGCTTGCGCAGGGCGGCGCCCAGCGCGCACGCCACGCCCGCGCCCACCAGCAGTGCGCCGGCCAGGCCCGGGCCGCGCGTGTAGGCCACCACGTCCAGCTCCGGCAGGCCGCGCTGCGCCTGCCCCAGCACCTCCTGCGCAAGCGGCAGCACGCGGCGGATGTGGTCGCGGCTGGCGAGCTCCGGCACCACGCCGCCATAGGCCTGGTGCATCTCGATCTGGCTGTGCAGCGCGTGCGCGAGCAGGCGCGGCACGCCGACGCCCGCGGCCTGCACCAGCGCGACGCCGGTCTCGTCGCAGGAGGATTCGATGCCCAGGACCAACATGAGGGCGAGTCTACCTGCGGCACGCTTGTTGCTGTGGTCGTGGGGATGAAATCCGCAACCAGCTTCCTCCTGGCCGCGCGCCAGTGCGAGATCGCCGAACTCGAGGAGCTCGCCCGCACCAGCGAGCTCGTGGGCGTGATCGGCCGCTTCGTCCATGCCCTGCAGCGCGAGCGCGGCATCTGCAACGTCTTCCTCGGCTCGCACGGCCGCCGCTTCGCGGCGCAGCGGCTGCGGCAGGTGGAGGAATGCAGCCAGGTCGAGGGCGAGGTGCGCGCGCAGCTCGAGGCGCTGGAGACCGGAAGCCGTTGCGTGCGCAACGGCTCGCGCCTGTTCAGCCGCGTCGCCATGGTGCTGCATGCGCTGGACGGCCTGCCCGCGCTGCGCGCGCGCGTCGCGCGGCAGGCGCTGTCCGCGCGCGACGCCACCGCGGCCTACGTGAAGCTCGTGACGGGGCTGCTGGGCGTGGTGTTCGAGGCGGCCGACAGCGCCACCGATCCCAAGGTGTCGCGCGCGCTGGTCGCCCTCTTCAACTTCATGCAGGGCAAGGAACTCGCCGGCCAGGAGCGCGCCCTGGGGGCGGGCGTGTTCGCCGCCGGCTTCATCGACGCCTCGGGGCAGCAGCAATGGCGCCACCTGATCGAGTCGCAGGAGACCTGCTTCCAGGTGTTCGCCGATTTCGCGGACGCCGAGGTGCTGCGCGCCGAGCGGGCCAGCCGCGAGCCGGCGGTGCTGGCCGAAGTGGAGCGGCTGCGGCGCCTCGGCGGCAGCACGCGGCGCGAGCTGGACCCGAACCTGAGCCAGGCCTGGTACGACTGGGCCACGCGCCGGATCGACGCGATGCGGGCGGTGGAGGACGTGTTGGCGCGCCACCTGCGCGAACTGTGCGAGGCGCGCATCGCGCAGGCGCGCTCCGAGCTGCGCGACCAGAGCGCAATGCTGGCCGCGCTGGCGAGCGATCCCGCGGCAGGGCCCGGTGGCAGCTTCGGCCCGCACCTGGAACGCTCGATCCTGGACCTGCTGCAGGAGCAGTCGCGCCGGCTGCAGCAGATGGGCGACGAGCTCGATGCGGTGCGCGCCTCGCTCAACGAGCGCAAGGTGGTGGAGCGCGCCAAGGGCCTGCTGATGGCGCACCGGCAGCTGTCGGAGGACGATGCGTACAAGGCGCTGCGCCAGATGGCGATGAACCAGAACCGCCGCATCGTCGATGTCGCCGAGGCCGTGCTGTCCCTGGCCGAAGTGCTGCCGGGTGCGTCGGACTGAGGGCATGGCGCACAACGAAGGTGCGCGGCGCCCCCTTGCGAGGCGGCCGAAGGCCGGAACATCCCCCGAGACCGTGGCACGCCTCCTGCTAACACGGAGATCGAGCGGGCGCCAACGACGGCGCGCGGCACAACCCGAATCCCTGGACAACGGCGTCCATCCCTGCGTGCGCGCGAGCCACGCGGTGCGATGGGCGCCGTTTCCTTTTTGTCTTTCGCAACCTTGGAGCCAACGATGCAAAGCAACACCAACACGATCTCCCGCCGGTCCGTCATCAAGGGGGCCGCCGCGCTGGGCGGCGCCGGCCTCGCGGGCGCCTTCCCCGGCATCGTGATGGCCCAGGGCAATGCGCCGGAAACCAGGGCGGCCAAGCTCGGCTTCATCGCCCTCACCGACGCCGCACCGCTGTTCGTGGCCGACGAGAAGGGCTTCTTCAGGAAGCACGGCATGACCGAGGTGGAGGTGCTGAAGCAGTCCTCCTGGGGCACGACGCGCGACAACCTGGTGCTGGGCTCGAAGAGCAACGGCATCGACGGCGCGCACATCCTCACGCCCATGCCCTACCTGATCACGACGGGCGCCGTCACCGCCAACAACGTGCAGGTGCCGATCCACATCCTCGCGCGGCTGAACCTGGGCGGCCAGTGCATCTCGGTAGGCAACGAGTACAAGGACCTCAAGGTCGGCGTCGACACCCGCGAGTTCAGGAAGGCGCTGCTGGCCAAGCGGGTGAAGACCGGCAAGGCGGTCAATGCCGCCATGACCTTCCCCGGCGGCACCCACGACCTGTGGATCCGCTACTGGATGGCCGCGGGCGGCGTGGACCCGAACCGCGACATCAACACCATCGTGGTGCCGCCGGCCCAGATGGTGGCCAACATGAAGGTGGGCAGCATGGACACCTTCTGCGTCTGCGAGCCCTGGAACCTGCAGCTCATTCACCAGAAGATCGGCTACACGGCGGTCACCACCAGCGAGCTCTGGATGAACCATCCGGAGAAGGCCTTCGCCATGCGCGCCGACTACGTGCAGGCCAACCCGAACAGCACCAAGGCGCTGCTGAAGGCCGTCATGGAAGCGCAGATGTACTGCGAGGACCCGAAGAACCGCGCCGAGGTTGCCGAGATCTGCTCGCGCCGGCGCTGGATCAACGCGCCGCTCGCGGACATCGTCGACCGCATGAAGGGCGACTTCGACTACGGCACCGGCCGCGTCGAGTCCGACAGCAAGTTCCAGATGCGCTACTGGAAGGACCACGCCAGCTATCCCTTCCAGAGCCACGACCTCTGGTTCCTCACCGAGAACATCCGCTGGGGCTACCTGCCGCCCAACATCGACACCAGGGCGCTGATCGCCAGGGTGAACCGCGAGGACCTGTGGCGCGCGGCGGCGAAGGAACTCGGTGTCGCAGCCAGGGACATCCCCGCCTCCACCTCGCGCGGGGTGGAGAAGTTCTTCGATGGCAAGGTGTTCGACCCGGCCAACCCGAAGAAGTACCTCGACTCGCTCGAGATCAAGAACCTCAAGGCGGCCTGAGACATGGGCGCCGCCATCTCCTTCCCGACGAAAAAGGCCTCCGCCATGGACAAGACGGAAACCATCCCGGCGCTGCCGCTCGCGGCGCCCGCCGCGCCCGGCGCCCTGCGCGCATGGACCACCGGCGCGCTGAAGGGCTTCATGACCCACGTGCTGCCGCCGCTGCTGATCCTCGCCGTGCTGCTGGCGGTGTGGCAGGCGCTCGGTTCGCGCCCCGGCGCCGCCCTGCCCGCCCCCAGCAAGGTGGTGCAGGACACCTGGGACCTGATCGCCCACCCCTGGTACGACCACGGCGGCAACGACGTGGGCATCGCCTGGCAGCTGCTCGCCAGCCTCGAGCGCGTGGCCTACGGCTACGCGCTGGCGGTGGTGGCGGGCGTGAGCCTCGGCGTGCTGGTGGGGCAGTCGACCTGGGCCCTGCGCGGGCTCGATCCGCTGTTCCAGGTGCTACGCACGGTGCCGCCGCTCGCCTGGCTGCCGATCTCGCTGGCCGGCTTCCGCGACGGCCACCCTTCGGCGATCTTCGTCATCTTCATCACCTCGATCTGGCCGATCATCATCAACACCTCGATCGGCATCCGCAACATCCCGGAGGACTACCGCAACGTCGCCAAGGTGATCCGGCTGAACGGCTTCGAATACTTCGCCCGGATCATGCTGCCGGCGGCGGCGCCCTTCATCTTCTCGGGGCTGCGCATCGGCGTGGGCCTGTCGTGGCTGGCGATCATCGCCGCGGAGATGCTGATCGGCGGCGTGGGCATCGGCTTCTTCATCTGGGACGCGTGGAACTCCTCGCGCATCAGCGACATCATCCTGGCGCTCGTCTACGTCGGCCTGGTGGGCTTCGCCCTGGACCGCATCGTCGCCGCCATCGGCCGCAAGGTCACCCGCGGCACCTCCGCCGCCTGAGGACACCGTCATGAGCAAAGCCTATCTCTCGCTCTCCCAGGTCGACATGACCTTCCCCGGCCCGAACGGCGGCAACCCCGTGCTCAAGGGTATCGACCTGGACGTGCAGCGCGGCGAGTACATCTCGCTGATCGGGCACTCGGGCTGCGGCAAGTCCACCGTCCTGAACATCGTGGCCGGCCTGCTGAAGGCCTCCCGCGGCGGCGTGCTGCTGGACAACCGCGAGGTCAACGCGCCCGGCCCCGACCGCGCCGTGGTGTTCCAGAACCACTCGCTCTTGCCCTGGCTGACGGTCTACCAGAACGTGGAGATCGCGGTCGACAAGATCTTCCGCGACAGCCGCACGCCGGCCGAACGCAGGGAGTGGATCCTGCACAACCTCGCCATGGTCAACATGTCGCACGCGCTGGACCGCCTGCCCTCGCAGATCTCCGGCGGCATGAAGCAGCGCGTGGGCATCGCCCGGGCGCTGGCCATGGAGCCCAAGGTGCTGCTGCTCGACGAGCCCTTCGGCGCCCTCGACGCGCTGACGCGCGCGCACCTGCAGGACGAAGTGATCCGCATCCAGTCCGAGCTGGGGAACACGGTGATGATGATCACCCACGACGTCGACGAGGCGGTGCTGATGTCGGACCGGGTGGTGATGATGACCAACGGCCCGGCGGCCACCATCGGGCAGGTGATGGAGGTGCCGCTCGCGCGTCCGCGCAACCGCATCGAACTGGCCGAGGACAAGGCCTACAACCATTGCCGGCAGGAGATCCTGTCCTTCCTGTACGAGAAGCAGCGCAAGGTGGAGCCGCTGGCCGCCCGCGCGGCCGCCTCCTTCGGCCGGAAAGGCAAGGTGGCGGCATGAAGAAGACCAGGCTCGTGATGGTCGGCAACGGCATGGCCGGCGTGCGCACGCTCGAGGAATTGCTGAAGATTCAGCCCGAGCTGCACGAGATCGCGGTGTTCGGCGCCGAGCCGCACCCCAACTACAACCGCATCCTGCTGTCGCCCGTGCTGGCGGGCGAACAGACGCTGGACGAGATCGTCCTGAACTCCTGGGACTGGTACGAGCAGAACCGCATCCGCCTGCACGCCGGCAGGAAGGTGGTGCAGATCGACCGCGTGAAGCGCGTGGTGCGCGCCGAGGACGGCACCGAGGAGGCCTACGACCGGCTGCTGC